>JADJPZ010000004.1:3016250-3324375 GCA_016713025.1 Saprospiraceae bacterium
AGTTCATTAAAAATGAATTGAAAGAATATCATATTTCTGATGCACAAATTCAGAAAATGTTTGATGCAACGATGTATAAAATAACCCTGCGGACTATCCATGAGCTTTTTGAGGCTGATAAAGCCAACACCATTGAATTTGTTAGTTTCAATGGTTGGGTAAATGCGATAAATCGGGCTACTGGAAAAAGAGAAAATAATTGCATATTATCAATTCAAGCAAAGAAAGCAGAATTTATAGAGGTTGATTTGGAACATGTTGACCCCAAGACTTGTTTCAAAAACTTCAAAGGCGTTGGAAGCAGTAAATTGAGTGGACTAACACCAATACAGCCGATTTTGCAGATAAATAGAACTGACAAACGATTTGTAAACCATTACGAAGTGGCGAGCGGAATGGATAGTAGTACAAATTTGGCCTCAATGGATTGGGAAGATTTTGAACACCTAATCCGTGAAGTCTTTGCCAATGAGTTTAACAGTAACGGAGGAGAGGTTAAAGTAACCCAAGCCAGCAAAGACGGCGGAGTTGACGCCATTGCATTTGACCCAGACCCAATAAGAGGAGGTAAAATCGTTATTCAAGCTAAAAGATATACAAATACCGTTGGCGTTGCCGCCGTCCGGGACTTGTACGGAACTGTTATGAATGAAGGAGCAACAAAAGGAATTTTAGTAACGACAGCAGATTACGGTCCCGATGCTTACGAATTTGCAAAAGGGAAACCTTTGACATTGATGAATGGAGCAAACTTGCTTTATTTATTGGATAAGCATGGACATAAAGCAAGAATAGATATAAAAGAAGCAAAAAGACTTCAAAAAGAAGGATGATACTGCTGAGAACAAAGGCTATGATGATAGATTTGCTATCGCTTCATCCATCACATAGCCCAAACCGTTAGGCGTCACTTTAGAGCAAAATGCGTACAAAATGGATGAAAATAGTTTACAGAATAGAGCATACGATTTTGTATCAAAAATAAAAATTTTTGAAGACCAAAAAAAATCTATCAATAAAGATAATTGGAAAGGTTCTTCGTCACATTTGGGTGTAATTGATTTATCGGATAAATTCATAGAAAGTGATGTTATTGTTCGGGAATATATGTCTGATTTGTCTGACTACAAAATTTATATCCTTAAAGAGTCAAAAAAATATGGCTTTTTAGAAAATGATTATATCGAACTTTATAAATTTGTATATGAAATTTCTGAATGGAACAATATTCAAAGAAATGTTTCAATTGAGTATTTAAAAGAGAAAATAATAGCTTGGATTGTTGATGTTTTCATCAATAATGTTTCAAAAATTAACTTATTTGTTTATTTAGAAGAAAAACTAAAAAAAGACATAAATAAATATAGATTTTGTTTTCCAATTTTAAATATTGACATTGAAAATGATTTTAATGTTGGAGATTCAAAAATAATGTTTTTCGCAAAAGAATATTTCGATGAATTTTATAAATTTCAATTAAGTAAAATACAATCATCAGAAGAATATTCTGAAGAAATTTTTAATAAATTATATAGAAAATATCAAGGTCAGGTTTTCGTTGCAATAGAAGTTTTTGCTGAATCAAAAAAAGCGGAGATTATTGCGTATGAAAATGCTTGTTATGTTGTTGATATTTTAAAAATATGTGGACCAACGATTCAATTCCCAACAGAGTTGTGTTATTTAGAGCTTGAAAGTAGAATGCCATTCAGTCACGATTATTTAAGATTTGAAAATGATGATCCATTTGATTTTTCAATAACAACTAAAATAAATCGAAAACAAATGCTTCCGTTTAATTCAAAATTAGTAAAAGATTACAAAGTTTTTTTTGATGATTTTGGAAAATTACTCAATCCAAAATATGATTCTGAAATGGAAAAACTAATTAAAAACTCAATTATCTTTTATTCAAAGTGTATATCTGAAACAGATTTACATTTAAGAATTTCACAATTAATAATGATTGTAGAAAGTATATTTTTACTTGATGATGATAAATACAAAATGGAGAATAAATCAAAAAGAAGATTTACTGACTTTATATTTGAATCAAATACAATAGAAAAAATTAACTTTATCGAAATTCTAACAGAAATGTATCAAGTAAGGCACAAAATGACTCATAAATCAATTCGAATCTTTATTGATTATAAAAAACTAAGAACTTTTCAAATAGAAATAATAAATTTGTTTTATCGTATATTAAAACAATGTAATAAATTTCACAACAAAGAACTGCTAATCAGTTATTTAGATAAAAAAGCGAACGCCTAACAGCCGTTCCTATGTAAAGCCTCCCAGCCCGGGACAAAGATAATATGTTAATTTTATTTACGGCATAATTTTATTGTTTTTTGACTCTATACTCAGGCTCCTATATGTAGCTGTCATTTCTGACACTACCAGCATCGGTGTGATAATAGAGACGTAAAATATCAGCTTCCTGCTTGGCGATGTAGCAGTTGACTTTTCAGTCTCCTCTACCACGGCTGTTTTAAAGTCTGATATGCTCTTTAATATTTGAGTAATAAAGTGATGAATAGTAATTTTGTGGCGACAGTATAAACGGACTGAAGCAATGCAGAGGTGCAACTTCATAGGGATAATACTGTCGGGTGACGGAATATTCGTCTGAGCCGGTACCCCCAACGTACCGGCTCTTTTAAGACGAATAATCTTGAGCCCTGTATGCCTAAGAAAACCTATGCCGCTTTTGATGTCTCGTTTTGTGTCCAAAATTACTTTTACTTTTTTAAATCTTCTGCTTTCTGCTTTGCGTTGCAGCAAAACTTTTGATTGTTTTCTGCTCCCCGTGTTCTAAAGTCAGAAGATAGAATTTTTTATATTTCTTCGTTGCTTATATCAATATCCGTTGGTATCTGAATGTTTTTATCCAATGCAAGTTTGTGATTAATCTGATATGATTTGCCGTTTTTGATCACCGATAGTATCCGTCTTACCATCTTATGGGCAACCTTAACAATGATTGTTTTGGGATTTTTTCCAAAATGAGATTTGTAGTATGCCTGAATCTCAGGGTCTCTGCGGATGGCTATCCAGGCACTCTCAATGATGTAAGGTCTTAGAATGGTATTGGCTCGGGGTGTTACTCCCATATTGCTTTCACTGCCACCACTGCTGAATATACCAGGTACTACACCGATAAAACTGCTGAACTGCTTTTCATTGTCAAACCGGCGCAAATCGCCACATTCAGACAAGATAGCTGCAGCCAGAAATCCACCGATACCCGGGATGCTGGTCAATAAATAATAGTCTTTATTGTGGTATTGACGACAATGAGCCCGAAGTAAATTGCCACCTTTGAGATATTCAGAATGAAAGAAATCCAGTGTCCGTAGTTTACTCTCCATAGACTCTTTGCCGCATGTGGATGTCCACTTCAGTTCACTTAGCCATTTTTTAAATTCTATCGTCCAGTTGACATTATCAAATTCCGGTGGTATTGCGATGCCATGAAAGAGTAACATACCTTTAATGTGTGACTTGACTCTTCGGAGTTCCTTAGTAATGTTGGTTCTCTGACGCAGCAAACTGCGAAACTGCTCTTGCTCCTCAGTAGGGATATGGATGGCCTTGAGATTGTTTTTCTGAAGTTGTTTACATAAATTCCGACTATCGATTTTGTCCGTCTTCTGATAGTTTTGTTTGTCCATCCGCGGCACATCAGCCGGATTGACCACTGTAACTGCCCAACCAAGATTCAAAAATATCTTGCTGCACTGAAACCACAACACCCGGCTTCATAAGTCATCGCAACTTCGTGAGTCGGAAAATGAGCAGCCACATAATCGTACAATACGTCCGGATCTGGTGGCATGGAGAATGTTTTATGATCAAATGACTCCGTCCTGATAGATACCGACCAACTTTTCTTGTGAATGTCGATCCCAATAAATAACTTTGTGTCAATAGCATTTTGTAAAGGCATAATCTTGTTTTTAAATCGTCAGAAAATTTTGAGCTAAGATATGCTTTTACATAGATGCTTGGCAAAAGCGGGGGTTTCGTGCTTCTATGACAGTGAAGTGCTAAATTCAAGTTTTGTGCATCTAATGAAGTTTAGTGCTATAAATCCCCGCCTTCGCAAAGCGGCAAAACGTTGAACAAACCTAAAAATAAATATATCTAAATATCAGTAAGACAAGTTATTAGGCATGATAATTGGCCTATCAGGTATAAATAAATAACAATAAAATGATACCTGTAAACACACATTTGAAGGCCTTTGAGTCACATTTGATCCTTCTTAATTCACCAGTAAAAACCCGGATTTCTTACCTGACAATATTAAAAAAGTATCTTGAATATTGCAACACCCAACTTTTGGATGATGCATTTACAGATACAGTGGTAAAACAATATTTATTGTATCGGTACAGTCAAAAAATGGATTGGAAAACCATCAATATGGATTACTCATCCATTAAAAAATACTTTGTTGAAGTACTTCAAAAAGCGTGGAATACCCCGATGTTCCCACGACCCAAAGTAAATAAAGAACTGCCCAATGTCATATCAAAAGAAGAAGTACAAAAGCTCATTTCGCACGTACGCAATCTCAAATACAAAGCCTTATTCATCTTCCTATATGCTACAGGGATGCGCATAAGTGAGGCCTTGTCGGTCAAGGTAAAAGACATTGATTCTGATAGACTACAGATCAAGATAGATAAAGGCAAGGGTCACAAAGACAGATATGTAGATGTACCGATGGAATTGATAGAAATATTAAGACAATATTACAAAATCTACAGACCTACAGACAGACTTTTTTATGGGGAGACAACACAAGATGCACTGCCTGAACGCAACATACAGCATGCCATGAAACGAGCTAAAGAGAAAGCAGGCATCATCCATGATGTGAGCCCACATACATTGCGTCATTGCTACGCTACCCATCATATGGAACATGGAACGAATATTGTATATATACAGAAGATGTTAGGTCACACCAATCTAAAAACGACCTCGATATACCTTCATTTATGTGTAAACTTTCAGAGTCAAAACATAATCCATCCGATTACAACGATCCAAATCAGTCTGATGGGCCATTCACAGACATAGGATCACTATTTAGAGCGTACAAAGAAGCATATATCCACCTATACAAACCGCAGAAGCACGAGATCAAATTTATCAAAGATGTAAGTAAATGTAAAACACCTGCGCTCGGAGGGATCGTAATAAGTTGTAGGAGTTGCAAAAAGAAGACCTATTTATATAAGTCATGTGGCAATAGCCAATGCCCTAAGTCTGACTGACCGATCTCGAAGAGTGAAGTACGACAGTGCTTCAAGGGAAGGAACCGCGGAAGCGGGTGGGTAGCCGCATAAAACGCATGCAATGGCAAGACAAACTGGCGAGCAAGATGCTTAAATGTCCCTATCAGCACATCATTTTTACCATACCTCACGAGCTAAATTATATAGCCAAAGGCCATCCAAAACTATTATATGGAGTACTTTTTAAAGCAGCTTGGCATACCATAGAGCGACTGGCAAGAGATCCCGAAAATGTAGGAGGTACTCCCGGAATGACAGCCGTACTGCATACATTTGGCTCCGATCTCAAGCACCATATACACCTGCATACCTTGGTCACCTTCGGAGGTGTAAGCAAGGATGGAAAATGGGTATGGCCCAAACGAAAAAATAAAATCGCACCGTATCGCAAAATATGTAGCACCTTCAAAACCATCTTTATCAAGGAGCTAGAAAGTCAGCTGCAGAAAATCGATCCTGTGTATTATCAAACAGTAAAAGGCATAATCAATAGTACCAAAGAAGTGAGGTGGTGTGTACACAACACGCCACCTACTGCTCATACCAAAGTCATAGAAGAATACCTAGGTCGATACATATGCAGAATAGGAGTAAGTAATAAAAAAATACAGTATGATGAAAAACAACAGATCGTAAAAATGGAATACAATGACTACAAAAATCAAAAACCCAATGAAGCAGCGCCTAAAGCGACCAAGCAACTCGATCCCATAGTAGCCATGCGACAAATCATGATACATGTCTTACCGCCCAACTTTCAAAAAGTAAGAACGTATGGCATCATGACCAAAACAAAATCAGAAAAATAAAAATAAATATTCCAGAACTCATCAAAGAAAATGGCCAAACCATAAGAACATTATTCCAGATAGTAAAAGCCTTACTACAAATAACGGAAGAAGAAGAAGAAATAAAATGCGTTTCATGTCAATCCACAGAAAGTGAAATAAACGAAATAAAGCCCGATGCAGAATGGTATAATAAACACATCCGAAGAGAAAGCAGAAACAAATCGCCGGCAGAGACACCTAAAATAGTACTAATAGACCCCAATGCTTCAAAGAGGCCAAGGATAACTATGGAGACAATAGTCAAAAACAAGATGGAACACACCCAAATCTAATCAAATCTTAAGTTAGGAAGAAAAAAACAAAGGGTCATGCCAGAAGAGTAATGACTCAATTTAAAACTTATAGCCCAAAGCCAATAAAAAATGACTACTACAATCATAGCAAATCCCATATACGGCTCGTTTCAGGCCGTAGGATTAAAAGATTTCATTGTTTGTATAATAAATAAATTGGCTATAATCCAACGGTCTAAACTTAAATATCTACAAATTCGCTTTGAGATTTGTGCAATTTCTTTATCTTTGTACATGCGAATTCGTAGATATTCCTATGAGTTAGCACTCATATTTAGACAACATGCAGAAAGAATTACATAAATGGCTTAATGACGTAGGAGAGCATGACTCTGCTCGACTAATTTCAGAATGCAGTGTTGATCTAATATATGTCGACACTCTTTTTGAAATTAGTGGTGATAGAATGACAGATTTAATGGATGCTCAAATTGGTGTCCCAGGAAAGTATTATTTAAAACTACATTCCGACTTTCAAAAAGAAATTAAAGTAATAGAATCCCAACTATTGGAAATCGCGACAGCGATGGGCATGCACATTCGCGGTATTTCATGGAATCCGAAAATCGACAACGACAATGAACTTCAAATGAAAATTTCAATAATTGTACGTCAAGCAATCTTTGACGAAATAACACTCAATAAAATTTCTTGGTCTGGCAGACTTGAAGAACCTGATTTTTTAAATAGAATATTCGACCTTTCAAAAATGCCGTCTTACGATTCAAGATATGATAACGCTTATGATGACATTCATAAACATCGTATAATGAATTATGACTGGGAAGATGATTGGGTGTTTACTGATAGACGATTTAATCTTCTGCATTGTGATGAAGAAGCACTATTGAAATTTTTATCATTAACTATAAATCCTGTTTCCAGAACAGATAATGAAGGTGTCAATCAATTAATTGAAATATATAATAGAAACCTCTCTGCGAGCGGAATCGAATTTTACGAAAAATCAAAAATTGCAGGAAAATCTATTTATGGTTATAGAGAAATTGAAATTGGCGAAACTACCATTGAAAACAAGGAAATCAAACAACGGAAAATTGCATTAGTTGTGGGCTGTAGCCAATATGAATTTGCTGGACATTTAGAAAATCCATTGAATGATGCAAAATCAGTTAAAGAAAATCTTGAGACACTAGGTTTTGATGTAATGTATGCAGAGAATCCAAATCTCAAGGAATTAAAAATTGGAATTGACGACTTTGGAACTGAACTTGAAAAGTATGATGTTGGCTTATTTTATTTTGCTGGACATGGAGTTCAAGTTAAAGGTTTAAATTATCTAATTCCCGTTGATGCAAATTTGAAAAATGAACGAACAGTTGAATATGACTGTGTCCAAGTTGACCGAATATTAAGCCATATGGAAAGTGCAAAAACTTCTGTGAACTTACTCATACTTGACGCATGCAGAAACAATCCATTTGAGCGAAATTGGGGTAGAGAATTGGGACAAAGGGGGTTTGCTGTGATGGATGCGCCAAAAGGTTCTTTAATCGCATATTCAACATCTCCGGGTAAGACGGCATCAGATGGTGAAGGCAAGAATGGACTTTATACTGGCGAACTTATTTCAGAAATCAAGTCAGTTAATGTTACAATTACTCAGTTATTTCAAAAAGTAAGGAAATCAGTTATGGAAAAATCGAAGGATGTACAAGTACCATGGGAGTCGACTTCATTGACAGCAGACTTTTACTTTAATCGAAAATAAAAAAAAACGAGTGCTAACAATGCACTGGACGTACAGACTCCCTATCGGTCGTCCGTCGCCAGTGCTTAGCGTTATCTCCAATAAGTAGAAAAAAAATAATTTATGGATAAGGAAATAATTCTAAAAAATAAGCAGGTAAAAATAACTGCAAAACATAAAGAAGTTATTAGCGAAAGTTTTATACTATTTGTAAATTGGCTAAGAAGACAAAATCTAAAGAATTTCAATTACAAGACTGCCATTAATTTTGATATCTTCCCAATTGATAATACCATGAAGGTAGATGAAACAAAATCTATACATTTTAATTTAGCATATTTACAAAAATGTTCAGTAGATTATTTTGTCACAATTATTCTGCATGAAGCTTATCATTATTACATTAATAATATTCCTAATAAACGAGATGCAACAAGAGTTAAAGATTTTTACTATGATGAAATGATGCAACATATAGACATTGAAGCTGACTTTTATGTTGCTAAATTCTTGAAAGAAGAATATAACTTGATTTTAGAAGATTACCTCAATTTGTATTATTCCGGATCAAATGCGTTTAGGGATGAAGAAATTAGACCACAAAAATTACAAAGATTCGTATGTTCAATGTTAACCATTGCACATCTTTATTTACACAACGAATTTGCAATTTACAGAGTAAATTTAGAAGCTATAAGATTGCTGGGAAAAAATCCAAGAATTATTCTACATAAAAAAGGATATTCAGAAACGAAAGTAATCAAGTTTTCACTAGCAAATCTGAACAAAATTCAAAAATTATATCAATTCCCGAGTATATTTACACCAGATCAATATGTAGAAACTCTATATGATGTTTTATTTAGTGCTGTGGATGGTAGTAAATCTCAAAATGTACAACCAAAACTAAATTATAGTAATTTAAGAAATAAGAAATCTTAAGTTCAAGTTTTATATTCGACCTTATAAGCTGATATTTAGATTATACAATTTATTTTATTGACGTTTTGGATGAGTTTTTTAGGTATTTAAAATCACATTGAATGGAACAAACAAATTTAATAAAAATATTTCTTGCTTCTCCTAGTGATGTTAAAGCTGAACGAGAATTAATTTTTGCCCTTAAAGATGATTTAGATCATTTAATAGGTAAACCACACAGTGTAAGATTTGAGTTTGTTAATTGGGAACGAAATGCTTATCCAGGAATCGGAGAAGATGCTCAAGATGTCATTAATCACAACATAAAGGATGATTATGATATTTTCATTGGAATATTTTGGCAACGATTTGGAACACCTACTAATAGAGCCGAATCAGGAACAAAAGAAGAGTATGATAGAGCGTATAAGAAGTTTAAATCAGATCCATACTCAAGTCATATTATGCTTTATTTTAAAACAGCTCCGCCTGACAATATTTATGATTTGAATTTTGATCAATTTGAGAAAGTGAAAATATTCAAAAGAGATTTACAAACACAAGGTGCACTATATTGGGAGTTTAGCAAAACTGACGAACTGAAAAATTTACTTTTTATACATTTATCGTCTTTAATAAGAGATAAATTTATTGATAAAACTAATATTCCAAAAGACTTAGGTAGTAATCTTAATAATGATAAGTTTGACAAGTATGAATTACTGGCAAAAGAAGTTGATGAAAGTGGCCAATTAGGTGTTGAAGGAATACTTGACTTGGTTGAGCAAACGTCAGATTCTTTACAACGTTTACCGAATATATCAGATAACATTATTACAATTATCGAATTTATTGGAAGTAAATTTAATGATAAAACTAAGCAAATTAATGCTGTAAATCTTATAAAAGATGAAAGATTAAGATTTAAAAAAGCAACTCAAATAATTAATAGTTTGTCATTAGATTTGGACAAATTTTCTGATGAACTTAACGAACTATTACCAGAATTTAGATATAATCTCAACATGGCTATTGAATCTTATACTAAATTATTATTGACAGCATCAGAATCAAGTATATTTGTAAATGAAGTTGAAGACCAAATGAAAACAGTAGTGCCAAACCTTTATAGTTCAATTGATGATGCGTTAGTGGGGATTGCTGGATTTTTGCAGGAATTTAGAAGCTTACCACCAATGACAACAAAATTCGGAAATTCAAAAAGAAGATCTGAAATCTCTACAAATGAATTATTCAAAGAATTCATAAGCGCAAAAAAAGTGATGAAACAATTAATAGATGAAAACTGGAGATAACAATGCACTGGACGGACAGACTCTCTATCGGTCGTCCGTCGCCAGTGCTGGGACGTTATGCATAAGAAAAATAAATATGACTAAAGAATTTGTTGAAAATATTAGTCTACAGTCTCGAGAAGATACAAGGATTTTTTTGACTCAATTTGTGAAAAGACTCGACTTCAGAAATGAAGAACACCGATTTTTATACGAACAAACAATGATAAGAATCTTTGGGAAAAACTTGTTAGGGTTTTCACACACTTTGGAAGATCAAGTTTTAGATTTTACAAGAGTTCGTAAATGTTGTTGCAAAGGCACTTTATTTAATAATATTTCTGAATTAATATATCCACCAGCAAGAAACACAAAAATTGGACGTGCTAATCTGGATGGTGAAACGGTATTTTATTGTTCAAATGATCCTGGAACTTCAATTTTTGAAGTCAGACCAAAATTAGGCGATTGGATTGCGACAACAACTTTTAGAAATGAAAAGAAATCTATGAAAAGTGTTGTACTGGGTGCAGATACACATAAACTGAAAGAATTTATCAACCTTCCTCCTTATTTGCAGGGTGTTCATGATTTTTTAAATAATTTATTTGTTGAAGAAATTAAAGAAGGACAAGAATACAATTATTTTAAAACTGCATCAATTTGTAAAAGCATGATTGGGAATACCAATTCAATTATTTATCCTAGTTTTGCTTCTAAACTTAAGGGTTGGAACTATGTGTTTTCAGTTAATGAATTTAATGAAAGTTTTAAATTTGTAGAATCTAGAATACAAGAAGTAACTGAATACAAATCACCTTTTGCATTTAAAGTAAAATGTTTATACCTAGCAATTTCAGTTGATAAATTCAAAGATTTAAAATGGGAAAAGTATACTCCAGAATGTAAAGGGCATAATATTGATGACATGATTTATGAATAAATTCCTATGCATAACAAGCGACAAGACGATCATGCCTCCTAACGTCGGCACGTCGCTTGTCGCCAAACCGTTGTGTGCAATAATAACTAAATAATAATGATACCAAAATTTCTAAATAAATTCGAAACAGAATTGAAAAAATACAAAAGGGAGTTTGTAAAAATTAACGCAAAATCTTTAAATATTTCTGCATTTGAAGATCAATTAGATATAAAAACGAGTAAGTTTTTAGGATTTCCATTTTATCCTAAATCAAAAATATATCCTATAGACAAAAATGGTAAACCAATGTTAATGGCTGCTCAAATAAATTTTGAAGAAATACCACAGATATTAAATTTTCCCGAAAACGGAATATTGCAATTATTTCTGTCGGGAGCTAATTGGTACGAAGAAGAGTCTAAAATTGTGTATCATACCAAATCTGAAACTGAAAGTAAATTTCTGGAAGACTTTTCATTTATAAATCAAGAAGATTATGAAGATATGCCGATTCTATTTGTTCATGAATTGAATTTTGAGAAATCTATTGAAAATGCTGGTTTAACAGATAACCAATTCAAATTTCAATTCGGCGATCAAGATTGGTATGAATTTATAGATCAATTAAGTGAAAATGAACAAAGTGAATTTTATGATTATTTTGATGCTAGTGGTCATAAATTGGGAGGTTACGCTGAGTTTACACAAGATGACCCAAGAGATTATGGAACCAGAAACGAAGATGATATTCAATTAATTCAAATTGATAGTGATGAAAATATTATTTTTGGAGATGTTGGAATTGGACATGTTTTTATTAGTATTGAAAGCTTAAAAACTAAAGATTTTGAAAGAGCATATTTTACATGGGATTGTCAATAAATCATGCCTAAAATAATAAAGCACACAACAACGGCTATGATGATAGATTCGCTATCGCTTCATCCATCACATAGCCTAGGCGTTATATGGCATAAAAAAAATGAACACTAAAATGAAACATTTATTATCATACATAGGCTTCACTTTACTACTTTGTGGTTGCTGGAATCCAACATATCAGGCATTTAGGGAACTTGAAAACACACAATTTGAAAATACACTTGAATTAATAACAGCAAAAAAAGCGATATCATTTATAGAAAGTTCTCAATTGGACAGTTTAAAGGAAATGTTTCCCTCTGAAATATTAAAATCCGCAAAAGATAGTGACTGGGAAGACATCATGGTTAATGGAAGAAAGGCAATTGAATCTAACAATATGCCTCCAGACAGTTTAGTAGAAATATCCAATACAATAAACATCAATAATGGAGTAAAGCAAATTTTTGCAAAACTTAGCTTTCCATTTATAATAAGTGATGTAGGTTCTCAAAAAATGTATATTAACCTGATAACTTCTCAAGGTAAATTATATGGTTTAAATGTCGGAGAACACCCATTTGGTATGAGATTTATTGAACCTAATCATAATGAATCTCATCTGGATCAACATTCTGTAAAATATGAATCAATTAATTGGTTCAGAATATGGTATGGAAGTGGATTTGAAAAGAATGATTACGGTGACAGATTTGGATATTATGCTGTTTCAGGAGATAAGCAAAAGATAGATAAACTCAAAATCGACAGAGAACTAACAGAATTTTTTTATCTTATAAATTCAACTAAACCTGATTCAATTGATTTTAAATATATAGAAGATAAATCGACTGGAAATCCTGAATACATTTATTTAAGATTCAAATTCAACAATTCACCTTATAATCGATTTGGAGAATTTAGTATCTATCACCATTTAAAAGATGAACCTGGTAAAACAGAACCAATGTCTAAATACATTACAATTAAACATTCAGACAAAACAAGGTATTTATATTCAGTAAAGAAAAATCCCAAAATGGTAGAATTGCTTAAAAAGATAACATATAACCGATACGATAAATATTTTGAACGAAGATGGATGTAAATGAAAAACGCCATGTAACAAGCCGTAACACATCATGCCGCTCTATCGAGACGGCACGACGGCTAAAGCTGGGACGTTAGGCGTAATTTTAACACAGACCACGAAAATGAATAACATTACCAAAATAAAGCTCTTAAACTTCAAAAGATTTGAAACATTTGAAGTTACCTTTAATGACAAAATAAATCTACTTATTGGCGACAATGAAGCAGGTAAGAGTTCCATTTTGACAGCAATAGACTTGGTAATTAGTGGAAGTAGAAATAAGGTTGAAACAATGGGCCTTGAATATCTATTTAATTCCAAGGTAATTGAAAACTTTCTCAACTCCGACAAAAATTATGTGAATTTGCCGAAGTTGGAGATAGAATTATTTTTAAGTGAGCATAACGAAGAAACTGATGGGAAAATAAATAGTGATAAAATAGACGCAAATGGTTTGAAATTAATTTGTAAACCAAACGATGAATTTAGTGCTGATATTGCTAAAATACTAAAGCAAGACAATTGCATTTTCCCTTATGAATACTATTCAATTGAATTTAAAACTTTTGCGGATCAAACTTACTCAGGTTTCAAAAAATACTTAAAACATATTCTTATTGACAACTCTCAAATCAGCAGCGAATATGCTATGAAAGAATTTGTAAAAGACATATACAATAGCTCAGTAAAAAGCTCATTAGAAAAATATAAGCATCAGCACGAATACCGTTCTCATAAAGAAGACTTTAAAAATAATTCTTTTAAAGAAATCAATCCAAGACTTGGAGAATATAAATTTGCGATTAAATCAAACTCTAAATCGAATTTAGAAACGGATTTAACAATCTTTGAAGGCAATATATCTATTGATAATAAAGGGAAAGGCAAACAATGTATTATAAAGACGGAATTGGCTTTAACCAGAAATGATAATGATTTGGAAGTTATCTTGCTTGAAGAACCTGAAAATCATTTGAGTCATTCAAATATGAAAAAACTAATTCATAAAATTAGTGCATCTGACAACAAACAAATTTTTGTAGCTACTCACAGCGACTTAATAAGCACAAGGCTTGACTTAAGAAAATCAATTTTATTGAGCAGTACAACAACAAAGCCGTTAAAGTTAGACGCTCTACCTGAAGATACAGCAAAGTTTTTCATCAAGGCGCCAGACAATAATATTCTTGAATTTATCCTTTCCAAAAAAGTGATTTTGGTTGAAGGTGATGCTGAATATATTTTAGCCGAAACCCTTTTTAAGAAAGCAACCGGTGAAGAAATAAGAAATTGTGAAGTTCATATTATTTCTGTTGACGGAACAAGTTTTAAAAGATACTTGGACATCGCCAAAATTTTAAAAATCAAAACAGCAGTTTTAAGAGATAACGATGGCAAGTATCAAGAAAACTGTGTAGATAGATATTCAGATTACAATATTGATAATATCAAAATGTGGTCTCATGAAATACGTTGACAGCAAAAATGTGGAAAACTTTTCACAAATTTGCAAATATGAGTACAAAAAGAACGAGAAAAGTATTCTCAGAGAGCTTTAAGAAGCAAAAAAGTAGACTTAATAGAAAGTGGCAAAATGACCACTGGATCAGTTGCTGCCCAATTTGATGTGAGTTATGCGGCTGTTTACCAATGGGTCAAAAAGTATGGAAAGGTCAGTCCACCGGATAAGATAGTCATTGAGACGGACAGCGATTATCTGAAAGTTTTGGAATTGCAGAAAGAGAAGTCTAATCTTGAGCGGATCTTAGGCAAGCAACAGATCAGAATTGATTATTATGAGACACTTATCGAAATGGCCAAAGAGCATTACAAAGAGGATATTGAGAAAAATTTTTAAAAAAGTAATCACCCGTCTTCATAGCAATAAAAAGTCGTACAGTATGCAATCAGTGTATAGAGAATTAGGGCTGAGCAGACAAGCCGTGCATCAGCAGTGGAGTCGGGATGATAGACAAACAATGCAATATGAGCAAATTATCCCCATAGTGAGGAATGGAGGATCAAACATCCACGTATGGGAAGCCGTGCATTGTATTATAGTATAAAAAATGTTGGTGGCATTGACCTTGGACTGGGAGTCAATAGGTTTGAACAACTCATGAGTACTTCAGGTTTGACCATCAAGCCTGGTAGAACAAGAATAGTAAAGACAAGTGACGGAAAGGTAAAGGCGATTATCCCAACCTGATCAATGGGCTCATATTGGATAATGTGAATCAACTCATTGCTGGTGATATTACGTATTATAATATTGATGGTCAGTGCAGTTACATATTCACGTTAAAGGATATTTATTCGCAAAGGGTACTAGGACTGATACCGTCTTTAACTATGGAAGCTTCCATCGCCATACAGTGCCTGGAACAAGTATTTATGTTGCGTAAAGATATAAATTTACAGGGATGTATCCATCATTCTGACAATGGCTCTCAATACAACTCAACAGCTTATAAAAAAATGTTGACAGATGCAGGGATGCTAATTAGCAGAGCTGAAAATTGTTTGGAAAATGGAAGTGCCGAAAATTTAAATTCCATTGTTAAAAATATGTACCTCAAACCTTGGAGTATACGCACCTTCAAAGAGCTAGAGCAAGCGTGCCAGGAATTGATTTATATCAATAATCACCAAAGAGCCATCGAACAATTAGGACAGCTAAGCCCTGTACAATTTGAACAATTAGTGGCAAAGTTGCATCCTGACGAAAGACCTAAAAAAGTATTATATGATTTTGACAGCTAAGCGGGACATGGGGTTTTTAAGGCATGATTCCCTAAATTGGAATGTAGGTTATAAAAAGTCAAGGAGCATTTTAAATGTGCTCCTCGACCGAACCTTACGTTCCACTTTGAGTAATTATGATATTCCTTCCAAGGTTGCTCCCCAGCAGAGCCTTAGTCCGCTTCACATAATCGTCAAAACAAAGGTACAGTATTATTATTTATTTCTTAACTTTACGTTTTCCACATGTTGTTATAAGTTACAACATTGTTGTCAACGAAAATCATGAGAGCTCAAAATATTTGCTGACACTGACAACTCAAGAACTACTTTTGAAGTATGTATGTATCAAGATAACAAAATAATTTGCGATGATTTATTTCAAAAAGGCAGAAAAACTTTGTCTGTCCAAGAATATATGATTGCAAACAAAGCAGAAGTAGCATATACTTTACTAGACAAAAAAAGTACCGAAATTACTCCCCCACAATATATTACTGATGCTTTAAAATGGATAAAAGAATAATTTTAGCAGTTGCAGGTTCGGGCAAAACTTATCATATAGTTGAAAAACTTGACGAAACGAAAAGAGTTTTATTAATTACCTATACAACAAACAATACAGAAAATTTAAGAAAAGCAATTATTGCTAAGTTTGGATATTTACCGAATAATATTAAGATAAAATCATACTTTACTTTTCTCTATTCATTTTGTTTCAAACCATTTCTTGCAAATGACTTGAACAGTAAAGGGATTTTTTGGAAATACCCACCAGACTTTACACGAAATTTAAAACGAAGCGATGATAAGTTTTATCTTTTAAAAGAAAAATGGCTATATCACAATAGAATTGCAAAGTTAATAATTGAAAAAAAAATTCTGTCAAATGTAAAAGAACGATTAGAAAAGTATTACGACTGTCTGTTTATTGATGAAATTCAGGATTTTGGTGGTCACGATTTTAATTTATTAATCGAAATTTCAAAAAGCAAATTGGACATTCTATTCGTTGGCGACTTTTATCAACACACATTTTCTACAAGTAATGATGGCAATACAAACATTAATTTATACAATAATTCGGATGACTATCTACAAAAGTTTAGAGTAATTAATTTTGCAGTAGACAATTCTACACTTTTGAAAAGCCGTAGATGTAGTAAAACAATTTGCGACTTTGTAAGAGAGCAAGTTGGTATTGAAATATTTTCACATCATAACAATATAACTAAATACCAACTAATAACAGACGAAATTGAAGCTGACAAAATATTTAATGACAATAAAATAGTAAAACTCTTTTTGTCGGAACATTTTAAATATAGCTGCAATTCAGACAATTGGGGAAGTTGTAAAGGTTTAGAGTTTGAAGATGTTTGCGTAGTAATTAATGACGAGACACTCAAACTATACAACAGCAACAAACTTTCAATCCTTAATCCAACGACAAAAAATAAATTTTATGTTGCTTGTTCAAGGACAAAAAACAATTTATACTTTGTACCAATGAAATTATACAAGAAATACAAAAAAACCTACGCCTAACAGCACCTACCCAAAAGGCGGGGCTTTGTCGATCAAAGACAGATTTGTGGTAACAGGAACTTTTGTACTTTTAATCAACATTTGTGGTGAATTGCCCGCCCTTCGGGTAGCTGCAAAACGTTATGATCGACCAAAAGTAAAAATTCCTTAAAAATAAATTTGTGTTTTGTATCTTAATTAAGAAACTATTATCTTTGTCAAAACGTTTAAAAATTGGAGCTCTTTAAGATTGATTTTTTACCTGAAGCTTTGGAGTAACTAGATGAAATTCCTGTCAAAGCAAAGGAAAAAATCCTTTTTAACATGGCAATGGCAAGATCTAAAAAAGACCCAAAATTGTTTAAACCTTTGAGAAATGGAATATGGTACTTCAGAACTTTATATTTTGGCAATCATTATAGAATTTTTGCATTTTGGGACAAAACAGACAGAACAAACACGCTAGTGCTACAGGAATGAAGTAAGTACATAATAAAACGAAGTAGATTATTTTCAAGATCAAGGCGAAAAACACAGACATAGCAATAGCTATGGCGAGGCTTTTCAACGCTGATATTGGGAATAAGATCAAGTTTTATAGGTATTTATTTTGTTCCTGTAGCCTGTAGCACTAGTAATAGCAACACATGGAATCATTAAAAAAAGTGATAAGCCAGAAAAATCTGAAATACTAAAAGCTAAAGCAATAAAAGACAAATATTTTGAATCAAAAAAATAACAGAATGAAGACGACAAGTTTTGATGAAGTTTTAGACATGCACATAGGTAAACGTGGAACTAAAAAGCGTGAAAAATTTGAGCAAGAATTGAGAATTGAACTTTTAGGAGATGCTATTAAAAAAGCAAGAAAGGCTAAACGTTTAACCCAAGAACAACTTGGTGAACTCGTTGGAGTGCAAAAGGCCCAAATTTCTAAAGTTGAGAATTCTGCAACTGACGCAAGATTTGCAACCATCCTTAAGGTATTCGATGCTTTAGAAGCAAAAGTGAAATTTAGTGTTGAAATCGACGAACAAAAATTGATGATTAGTGAATAAGAATGCAAAGCATTGCACGGTTCCCTCACTAAATCGTGATCTCGTATCACGATTTTACTTCGCAACGTTCAGTCTTAGTTCTGCTTAATTAGGGTCTGCTGAAAAAGTAGCATCACTCAATTTTTATAAAGCTATTGGTGTGGTTAATTGTTCAAAAAACAAGCGATAGTGAACGGAATATCAAAAGTGCGTCTATTGCCAATGATAAATATTTGATGTAAAGGACAGATAATCAAGGCAATAGAAAAAGCATTTTGACATGAGAGAGAACGTTGCTTCGCAATCGCCTTTTTTTGAACTAGCGTTTTTTGGTTACTTTTTTTGGCAATGCAAAAAAGTGACTGCCGTCCGCATAGGACAATGTTAAATCAAAGTGCAAAGGTTTTACTCATCATACATCAAAAAACCTTGCACTTGTATAAAAATATAATTGAATAAAGTATTGAAATTCAGCAACATATAATATATTCAGCAAACACTAATTACTCACTTTACTTATTATTTTTTTCTTATGGTGTTCGTGAATGTGAATGTATAGTATTTCAATGCATAGATCACTCTAAACCATCCGCCGCGGCGGACAGCTTGCTAATACTTCGGGACGTTACGACCGCGTATAAGAGACTTTCAACCCGTTGGATATTTATCCTACGGGCTTTCACTCTCCAGATAAACTGCTTTTTTAAGCAGTTTGTACAACTTAAATGAAAATTGTACATTTGCCATTCAAGGCACACACAATGCACTGAAAGAAAGGCAGCCCTATCGGGACTGCCCTCCGTCAATGCCAACCGTTATAGCTCAGTGTAGAAAACCAACCACACGGTCAAGCACATTTGGTTTTATTCGACACACAAAGCCAACCCTGAAAAACCAAAAGAGCTTACCATTCCCACCGCACCCAAATAGAATGATAATTTAAATGCTCATTGTGTGAGATATTAAATTTTTATCCATACTTTTGCACATTATAAACAAGTTCAAGAATGAACAGAATAAAAGACGTTTTAGAACAAAAAGGAATTAAACAGAAATGGTTGGCCGAACAATTAGGCAAGAGCTACAATATGGTAAACTCTTATGCCCAAAACAGACGACAACCAAGTTTAGAGGACTTATACAAGATTGCCGAAATCCTTGATATTGAAGTCAAAGAATTATTAATTGAAAGAAAAGGGTAATAATGGAAAACGAAACCAAAAATATTTTTGAAAATGGAGCGACATGGCTTCGAGGCGATTTCCATTTGCACACTAAAGCAGACAAAGAATTTTCGTACACTTGTACTGAAAATGATTTTTGCCGTCTTTATGTAGAGAAACTTAAAGAGCAGAACATTAATCTTGGAGTTATTACCAATCATAATAAGTTTGACAAATCCGAGTTTGTAGCCCTTAGAAAAAAGGCCTTAAAAGAAGGTATTGGCTTATTTGCTGGAGTTGAACTTTCAGTAAATGATGGAGCAAATGGGATTCATTGCTTACTTGTTTTCGATTTTGAAAAATGGTGTGTCAATGGTGAAGATTTCATTAATCAATTTCTTACTGCGGCATTTGAAGGTATAGCAAATAGAGAAAATGAAAATACAAGGTGCAGATATAACTTTGAAACCGTATTACAGAAATTAAGCGACCATGAAAACAATGGTAGAGATTCTTTTATCATTCTTGCGCATGTAGAGCAGAACAGTGGTTTTTTTAACGAATTAGACGGAGGACGAATTCAACAGCTCATATCAAATGACTTATTCAGACATTTTGTTTTAGGCTTCCAGAAAGTAAGAACTTATGATAAAGTTGCTACATGGAAAAACTGGTTTAACGATAAGTTACCTGCGTTTATTGAAGGTTCAGACTGTAAATCATTGGAAGATATAGGAATACCACATCAACAAAAAAGTGAGGAAAAGAGAACTTATATTAAAATTGGAGAATTCAATTTCGAAGCATTGAAATATGCCCTTACTGACTTTAATTATAGAATTTCACTGAATACCAAGCCTGAAATTAAAAACTCCTACATTAAATCAATTTTTTTTGAAGGAGGATTATTAGAAGGAACTAAAATTGATTTTTCTCCTGAATTAAATAACCTTATCGGAATTAGGGGAAGCGGAAAATCATCATTATTAGAAGTTTTACGCTATGTTCTTGGGATTTCTCTACCATTTAACGCTGCAGACCCAGAATATAAGAATTCATTAATAACACGCTCAATGGGTAGTGGAGGGAAAGCTATAGTTACCATAATCAACAAACAAAATGAAGAATACAGAATAGATAAACTATATGGTCAAAAGGAGGATATTTACAAGAACAACTTGCTACAACCAGGAATTACTTTAGACGCTACAGGATTTCACTCCCCTATTTATTTTGGGCAAAAAGACCTTTCAAACAAAGGAAAGGATTTTGAAGGAGATTTGATTCAACGCTTAATTGGAACAAGATTAAAAGCAGTTCAAGCTAAAATAGAGCAAAAGAAAAGAGAAGTTGAAAATATTATATCGGAATTAAAAAAGCTTCAAAATTTAAATGAGTTAAAAAGAGAGACAGAGGCCCAAATAAAAAACTCAAAACATCAGCTTAGTTTTTTTAAAGAAAAAGGCGTTGAAGACAAATTAAAACAACAAACACTTTTTGATTCTGATATATCAAAACTTATACAAATAGAATCTACAGTCAGAAGTTATTTAAATGAATTAGCATCCTTAGTTTCTAATCACGATTACTTCTTTCAACAAGAAATAACCAGTTCAGAAGTCAATAAAGAACTATTTGAAGAAGCAAAGACAATTATTCAGGAATTAAAAATCGAGTTTGAAAAACTTAAAATGATTCAAAAGAATTCTGTCCTGAGTCAACAAAAATTGAAAGATGTAATATCAAAAATTAATAGCAAGAAAGAAGGCTTAAAAGAAGAGTTTGCAAAGATTAAACGGGAAATAAATACAGACACCATTAACCCCGATAATTTTCTTAACCTGAACAGGCAAATCGAAACAGCTTTATTGAAATTAAAGGAAATCGAAAAATCTGAAAAACGAAGAAACGATTTGCAGACAAATTTATTGGAGCGACTTACTGAATTGGACAATCTATGGCTAGAAGAATTTAATGTTTTAAATAAGGAGGTAAAAAGGATTAATGAAGCTGAAAGTAAAATTTCAATTGAAGTTGATTTCAAAGGCAGGAGAGATAAACTAACTGATAAGATGAAACAGGTTTTCAGAGGGTCAGGTATTCGAGAAACAGCTTATCAGGAGATAGATGAAGCATACAAAGACTTCATCCAGATTTACAGGGATAGCAGTAAATTAGATGACATATTGAATCAAAATCATGTTGTTGATTTTAAGAGAAGATTTTTTGAAAATTTGGATGACTTGCTAACATTTAAAGTAGAAAATAAAATAGTCATTCAATACAATGGGAAATCATTAGACAAACACTCTTTAGGGCAAAGAGCATCAGCATTGATTCTTTTCTTGTTGGCTCAAAAGGAAAATGACGTATTGATAATAGACCAACCTGAAGATGATTTGGATAACCAAACTATCTATGATGAGGTCATAAAGGAGCTAAAGAAATTAAAAGGTAATATGCAATTCATCTTTGCCACGCATAATGCCAATATTCCAGTTCTTGGTGACAGTGAGAAAGTTGTTTCGTGCAGCTATGACGAGAAGAAAATTACAATACATTCAGGCACAATTGATAATCACCAAACACAACGATTTATTGTAGATATAATGGAAGGTGGAGACGAAGCGTTTAACCGAAGGAAAAATATTTACAGCATTTGGAACATTGAAAAATTGAAATCATAATGAACGCAATAGAATTATTAGATATTATTAGCACTGGGGAAACTAGTAAGGTACAGTTTAAAAGAGAAATTGATAGCAACGATTCAATTGCTGCAGAAATGATAGCATTTTCTAACACAAGAGGAGGTAAAATATTTTTTGGTGTAGAAGATAAAACCGGGAAAATTTCAGGGCTTAGTGTAAGACAAATTCATGATTACAATCAGTTGTTAGCAAACATTGCAAATGATTTTGTAAAACCGCAGGTTTTTATATATACAGAAGTTGTAGGAGTTGCTACTTCTGAAAATGATGAGAAAAAAGTCCTAATAGTAGAAGTCTCTGAAGGGACTGCAAAGCCATATAAAGACAATAGAGGTGCCATATGGATAAAACAAGGTTCAGACAAGAGGAGATTAACAGATAATAATGAACAATTACGATTGTTTCAGCAAAGTGGTATTATTTATATGGATGAAATGATTGTTCCACATACAAACTTAAATGATATTGAATATTCAAAAGTTGAAAAATATATTAATGCCCTACAAAAAAGAGATTCAAATGAAAACATAATTATTACTGAAACGCTTTTGAATAACCTAAATATTATTAAAGATAAACATCTTACACTAGGAGGCTTATTGTTTTTTACAAATGATCCACAAAAATACAGACCTGCGTTTTGCGTAAAAGCAATTTCATTTTTTGGAAACAGTATTGGTGGAACTGATTACCGAAGTAGTCAAGACATTAATGGAACAATTCCCGAAATGTTTGAGGAAACAATGAGATTTTTCACATCGAATTTACATCATGTTCAAGCTGGACAGAATTTTAATTCTGTTGGTAAATTAGAAGTTTCACAAATTGCTTTGGAAGAGTTTATGCAAAATGCTTTGGTTCATAGAGATTATTCAAAGAATTCACCAATAAGGATTATGATTTTTGATAACCGAATTGAGATTTTGAGTCCTGGTTCACTACCAAATAGTCTTACAATTGAAAATATAAAAATGGGTAATGCAGTTGTGCGTAATAATCTTTTAGTTTCTTATTGTTCAAAGTTAATGATTTATCGAGGATTTGGTTCAGGAATAAACAGAGCCTTGACAGCACAGCCTAATATTGAATTGGTAAATGACATCGAAGGCGAACAATTCAAAGTCATTATTCCAAGACCAGAAAAAAAATAGAGAATATCAATACCACCTAAGTCCTAAGTCTATGCTTCACAGCCACACAAATTGCAAATCCACACAAGCCAACGCTAAAACCCAAGCTTGGCAAAGAGTGTGTCTGCCGAACCTCACAACCAAAACGACCGACAAACAATCGGACGAAAAAGAACACCGAAGCGATAACATCACCTATACGCAAGCAGGGGTTTAGTGCTTCGTAGGACAGGAAAGTAGTAAATTTAAAGTTCAGTTCTTCGTAGGCAGCTTAGTGGTAAAAATTCTTGCCTGCGTATAGCTAAATCACGTTGGAATCTGGAAATTGAAACAATTGAAAAAATAAAGAAAACAAGAAAACAATAGAAGAAATATATGTTAAATAAAAATTCTGACGAGAACAATGCACTGAACGTTCAGACTTGCTAAGGTTTTATCGGTCGCCAAGCTGACCGCTGAAATAAAAATACCCTCATACTTTACCCTTTGAACTGCCCAAAATGGCATTATTGATTTCCTTGATTACTCCGGGGCCTTCATAAATCATACCTGTATACACCTGTACCAATGAGGCACCGGCATCAAGTTTTTCCAATGCATCTTCGGGTGTTGATATACCGCCTACTCCGATGATCGGAATCCTGCCTTCTGATTTTGTCACAATGTATCTGATGACTTCGGTAGATCGGCTCTTTAATGGAGCACCGCTCAATCCACCCATACCTATTTGTGATGTATCAGTTTTCAGATTGCTTCTGTCTAGTGTGGTATTGGAAGCTATGATGCCATGTATAGATGTATCATGTACGATCTGTATGATATCATCGAGCTGGGCATCAGTAAGGTCAGGTGCTATTTTTAGCAGCACTGGTTTGGGCTTTTCCTTTTTATTATTTTCTGCCATCAATGCAGAAAGAAGTTGGGTCAAGGGTTCTTTTTCCTGCAACTCCCTCAGTCCCGGAGTATTGGGAGAACTGACATTGACAACAAAATAATCCACCAGGTCAAATAATGCATTAAAGCAAAACAGATAATCATCTACTGCCTTTTCATTGGGTGTTGTTTTGTTTTTTCCGATATTACCACCTATGATGATGTTGTGTTTCCCGTGTTTTTTAAGCCTTTGCACCATGGCTTCCACTCCATCATTGTTAAATCCCATGCGGTTGATCAGGCCGTGGTCCTGAGGTAATCTGAATAATCTAGGTGGTTCATTTCCCGATTGTGGCTTGGGAGTGACCGTACCAATTTCAATAAAACCAAATCCTAAATTGGACATCACGTCGTAGTATTTTCCATCTTTGTCAAATCCCGCAGCGAGACCTACAGGATTGGGAAATTCAAGGCCCCAAAGGTTTACTTTGAGTTTGGGATCATCAATGGTATAATACTTTCTGAGCAAGTTACTCAATCCGGGAATACAAAGAACTACTTTTAAAATTTTTATGGTGAGCTGATGGGCTGTCTCCGGCTCAAGTAAAAAAAGAAGTGGTTTGAGCAATAATTTATACATTTTTTGATTGGATTGACTTATAGGATTAAAAAAAATTATACTTAAGCCGGAAAAATATCAATCTGCAAATAGGCTCCGCTTGCATTGGCATCAGTGACAAATTGTGGTATGCCATTTATGATGTCCAATGATTGTTGGTGCGTATGCCCGGCAAAAACACCTTTTACATTACTCGAAGAAAAAACGTCATTATAATAACCAAATGTGTCTTTGCTGTGTCCTTCCATCGGCCATCTTTCTCTTTTTTCAAGTTCAAAACTTTTATCAGTTTTCCCTGACCAGTCGGGATGACCGCAACCGAATCCTACTTTCCTGCCCTTTGCATACATAGGTATATGCTGCATGAGTAGTACCGGATCACCGGATTTGATTTCCTTTCGGAAAAAATTTCTTTGTACCTTATTTACCTGATAAGTTGAGTTATCCATTGTGATCACTTTTAGTCCGTTTATAGGGTAAACACCATACAAAAACTGAGACGAGGGATACAATGCTGCCAATCTTTTGTTTATCCATGTACTTCGCAAATCATCTATCGGTCCATCCATACCTTCATAGTGCCAGTCGTGATTGCCCGAAGTGTAGATATATGGAATATTGGTTTTTTTCAACTTTTCAATCGACCACTCTATGGCTGCCTCAGATGGAAAACTAAAAATATCACCGGTGAGCACGATCAGGTCAGCTTTTTTATCTACTGCGATGTTAAGTGTTTTTTCAAAACTCTCCATTGGATTGGTTTCGGCTCCTGATTGAAAATGTTTTGTTTTGTTATACGCTTTGGCCATACGCCGGCTATATGGTATATAGTCCTGCCCTCTTTCATCATCCATCCAGAGATGTGTATCAGATACCTGAATGATTCGGGTAAATTTTGAGACTTGGGGAATGTACATATTTATTACATTGTCTGTAATACTGAAATCAACATGATCTTTTCCTTTTGAATTAGTGGTTTCAGCTTTTTGCCATGTCTGTGGTAAGAATAGTCCACCTGCAAGTGTGCCTGCTTTTAGAAAATGCCTCCTTAGCATGATGTTGAAATATCCGTTTTGATAGTAAAATCTATAATATCATCAATATAACCAAATGAAAGACCAGTTACCGTATCCGCACATCCATAATAAATGGCTATTCTTCCCTGCTCGTCATGAAGTGATGCACATGGAAAAACCACATTGGGCACATCACCGATGCACTCATAAGGCTTTTGTGGAGAAATCAAATAAGGTCCTGAACGATATTTGACCTTCCAGGGTTCGTCTGTATCAAGTATGGCAGATCCAAAACTATAGACAAAACCATTGCAGGATTGGAGGACGCCATGGTATATCATCAACCATCCTTCTGATGTTTCTATCGGTATAGGGCCAGCTCCTATCTTGGTACATTGCCAGGCACTGACTTCAAATGGCGCCGGAGCCATGACATGCCTGTGTTTCCCCCAATACTTGAGATCCGGGGATTCGCTGTAGAAGATGTCTCCAAAAGGAGTATGACCATTGTCGCTCGGACGGCTTAACATCGCAAAATTTCCATTGATCTTCCTTGGAAACATCACTCCATTGCGGTTGAATGGCAAAAATGCATTTTCGAGCTGATAAAAATGCTCAAAATCTTTTGTCCATGCTACACCGATGGTAGGGCCATGATATCCATTGCACCACGTGACATAAAACCTGTCATCTATAAAACATACTCTGGGGTCATATCCATAGACCCATTGTCCGGTTTCAGGGTCGGAATTTTGGAATTTTATAGGTTCGTATTGGATATTCCACTGTATACCATCGTCACTAAAACCAACATGCAAACGCATCCTTCTGTTGGTATCATCACATCTGAATACACCTGCAAACCCATTCCAATAAGGTACAACAGCACTGTTAAAAATACTGTTGGATGCCGGAAGCAGATCTCTGGGTATGACCGGATTGGCCGAATATCTCCACACGACGTCTTTGCTTTCGGCTGGCCTTTCTTCCCATGGCAATTGAGATGAAGTGCACGATGGTGTAATGATACTGTAACTCATATTTATATTTTTTAAAGTAACTTTTTAAGTTAAAAATGAAAACCCAGTTTAAGTGACATTTCGGGGTTCAAAAAGGGTAAATTGTAGATTTTGTTCTGGACAACGATATCTTTATCGCCTGCAATTTTTAAACTCATTCCAGCCCAGGGTGAAAGATAAATGTTTTGACCTAAGCTTAAATTATACCCTATACTACCATTTAACAGAAAATTGCTGAAACTTGAAATCGTGGTGCTCCCGTCAGCCCTGATTTTACTATTCCAAAATACGGGTCCTGCGCCGATCCACCATTTTCGCCAATTCTGAGTCTGAAAAAGATCGACGACCAGAGCGAATGCTGCGATATCATGATGATTGAATCCCTTTTTGGTAGCCCAGTCAGGTTTATGAACATTGGCCCCCAATGCTCTAACCCTCCATTGGTTTTTACCCAACCAAAAAGCACCGAAAGATCCTCCTGTGACATATGGCAAGGCATCCAACTCAACTCCAAAAGTTACTCCTTTTTTTTCCTGACTAAAACTCATTTTACTGCATAGCATGATCATAGCTACAGTGGACATGATTAAATATTTCACGGTTTTTACATTTTGAAGTAAAATAAATACGGATTTAAAGAAGATAACCACATCTGTCGCAATATTTAGCTTCACTGCCATGGCCTTCTTTGGCACAGTTTGGACATGAAATAGTGTTCTGCCTTGATTTTATGTTTTGCATCAGAGATGAAGTGACTATCCCGGTAGGCACAGCAATGATGACATAACCCATCAACATGATGATAGTAGCTATAAACTGTCCAAGTGGTGTAGATGGTGAAATATCTCCATACCCTACAGTAGTGATGGTCACAATGGCCCAATACATACTTCGGGGAATACTGTCAAAATTTTCATTCACATCGCGCTCTACCAGATACATCACACAACCGAAAATACATACCATGATCAAGATAAAAATCGTAAATACCATGATTTTTTTTCTGCTTTCCATCAAGGCATTAATGATAAGATTGCCCTGATCAATAAAGCTATCCAACTTAAATATCCTGAAAACCCTCAAAAGTCTTAGCGCCCTGATGATCATCAACGAGTGCAGGCCCGGCACCAGAAGAGTCAGATAGCTTGGCAGGATCGAAAATAAATCCACCAATCCAAAAAAACTGCTAAAATAATATCTGGGACTATATACAGTATACAGTCTTAAAAAATATTCAATGGTAAAAAAAATGGTAAATGCCCACTCAAGTACAAAAAATATATCTTTAAACCTGGCGTAGTAAGAAGGTACTGTCTCGAGCATCAGAACGATGATGCTGCATACAATCATGAGCAGCAAAACGATATCAAAAATCCTTCCTTCTTTGGTTTCGGCTTCAAAAATAATTTCATGTAGCCTTGTTCTGAATGGAGAGAAACCTTCAGGCTTTCGTTTGAGATCTTCTTTTCTGAATACGTCTTTCATTACTGCAAAATTTCAGATCAATCTACATATTCTTTCCTGAATACCAAGGCAAACAGATTGCTTTCCAACTGCAGATAACCGTGCTCGTAACAAAATCTGTACACTTTTCCCGTCTTTGTTTTATACTCATTTGTAAAGTAAGCAAACTTAAATCCTTCGTCAAGCAGTGCCGTTTTTGTTACAGTTGTTTTTCCGGTAGGGTTAAGTGCTTCAAGGATCCTTCTGTTTTTGCGCAGAATATTGTTGATATTGCGCATAAACTTGTTTTGGTCCGTATTCTGCTTATTGAAGTGCGATGTACGGCATTGGTCGCAACAAAACTTTTTATCTTTTCTCCCATCAAAAGTATCACCGCATTCAAGGCATGTTCTTTTATTCATTGGCAGCGCATTTTTATAAAAAGTAAAGATACAATCAATTTTATCCTAACTACTTCATTTTTTCAAAAAATTATTTTTCACATTTTTTTATAAGCAGTTATTCTGATATGGATTTATGGCAGTTGTGTCATCATAATTGAAAATTTGTAACTGTTTAAGTGCTTAGTGTGTGTATAACAACTGCGCGAATTCAAATTTTCTTCCTCGCTACCATCATTCTGAACGGAAAACCTGCCCAATTCTCCCATTAAAAGCGCTGCATTCACCTTTAGGGGCAGGGGTAAGAAAAGCCAAATTACCTTCCCAATAACCCTCATTCCAAAGCATAGCTTGAGACGACCTACCCGTGTGTATAACAACTGCACGAATTCAAATTTTCTTCCTCGCTACCACCATTATGAACGGAAAACCTGCCCAATTCTCCCATTAGAAGCGCTGCATTCCCCTTAAGGGGCAGGGGTAAGAAAAGCCAAATTACCTTCTCATTAACCCTCATTCCCTGAAAAGCCTGTCAAGCTATGCTTGAGACGACACTCCCAATTCAACCACGTTTTTACCATTTATTAAAAAGAACACTGAAAAAGTGGCGAAAATTTAAAATAAGCGTACGTTTAAAACTCATTCCATTTTATGAGCCGCTCATTGATTCTCAAGCTTTAACCTATCAATACTCGCCGTAAAAAGCTGTAACAAATGGCCCTTTAAGAAAATCTGTCGTGGACAACTGACTCTGCAGTATGACTCCTTTCCACTGATGTGTCAATAACATATTCGCAACCTCACACAGTGCTGAAGCTGTTGTAGTTTGGATGGCACGTAATCTTTTATTGCCTACATATGATGGAAATATTTTATAAGATTTTTCCTTTCTCCTCAACCTGCCATGGATGTCTTTACCTTCAACAGATGCATAGATGACTACCACATCGTCTTCCACACTCGGTATATTTTCGAGCATGATGTATTCCAGAGCTTTGATGCGGTCATCACTGTTGGTAATTGTACTGAGGGAGTTTTTTACCCACTGATAGTGACCCGGGTACCTGATCGTTTTATAATCCAGGTTTTTTATTTTTGGTGCAAAAGCGTCCGGTAAATCTGCTGCCCCACCTGAAGTAAAGTTATCTTCATACTCATCACCATCTATGATGATTCTTTCGAGACCGGATAATGCAGGTACTTTTATCTTTTTATGGTTTCTGACTACTTCAGCATCTTTTAAATATTCAGTAGCTACTCCTATGGGACTCCATGTGAAGGCATAATAATGAGGTGATGGAGCATTTTTGCTTATAGCACCCACTTTCATATGCATGCTATTTACCACATCCACACCAAAGTCTTCCTGAAAAGCTTCGTAAAGCCGATGCGCCAAAACATTGATAAATCCCGGTGCAAGCCCTGTCTGCAATACAAATGCTTTGTCTGATCCTTCGGCAATACTGATTACATCCTTGGTCTCCTGTACATATTCTGTAAGATTGGCATAGTGACAATGATGTTTTTGGCCAGACTTGCCAATCTCGGAGCCTGACTACCCGGTAGACAATCCAGAATAATGTCACATTGGGATAGCACGTTATCCAGTCTTTCATGACTGTCTTCAATCGGCATAAGCACACCATACACATTTACATCATGTGTGCATCCTTCTTTTACAAAGCTGATCGCCTGATCTATAGCCGCCTGATTCACATCTCCGAAATAAATAGAGACTTCAAACACCTGAAATTCGAGTAAAATCAAGCCAACAGCCTGCCCGATTCCTCCACTTCCTGCAATAAAAATATTTGATTTCATATATATATGATTAAAATTAATAGGAAATTAGCTTCCATAAATGAATGACGCAAAGATACGAATTGACAAGCCGATTTAATGAAGATTTGAAAATAACTTTTTGTCAAATCAAAATAAAGTTTTACTGATTTCTTAATTAAAATAACTGATTGAAAATGAGCATTTTTGATATATTATATTTATTCATAAATTATAAATTATTAATTTATTGTAAAAAATATATAACAAAATTTTATAATATGAATAATTATTAATTATCTTTGTCCTGGATTATTTCTGTAACCTGTTTAGTTATCTGTCCCAATACTCATTATCAGCAAGTTGTCCTAAGTATGTATATTCGGTATTATACAGTAGGAGAAATACCTGGCGATGTGGTTTCAGAAATATCGATGAGCTAAGGAGTATTTAATTAAAAAACCGATTTTCCCATATGTCGTCTAAAAAGCAACCAAAAGAGAAGAAGCCTTCTTCCCCTAAATTCAATTGGCGGGATGAAAGATTTCCAAAAGTAGCAGGTGTCATCCTTATTATGGCAGCTATTTATCTTGCCATAGCATTTGTTTCTTACCTGTATACCTGGAAAATGGATCAGGATAAGGTTCTAAAATTTTCCTGGGGTATGTTACTACAGGGTGATCTCAATGTACAGAACTGGCTCGGAAGATTGGGTGCCATCATTTCCAATATGTTTTTTTACTGGGGTTTTGGCCTCCCGTCTATGATTGTGGTGGTCTTGTTGATCAAATTGGGTTTAGATCTGGTCCGACGCAGATCCCTGATACCATTTATGATATTTTCCAGAAATTCACTTGTCATTATGGCTTTTTTCTCACTTTTACTTGAATTTGCATTCAGGAGATCAGAGTTTACATGGGGAGGAGCTTTTGGCGAAAGTACATGTTTCTGGCTGACCAATTTTATAGGCCAGATTGGACTGTTTTTCCTCTTGCTATTCAGTATGGGTGCGTATATCATGTGGAGATTTAATCCAAATTTTGATAATCTCACATTTAGCAATCCATTGGCAAATGTGTCAATACCATCTGTATCTATGGATTTTTTTAAAGGGATGGAAGACAGCGAGATAAAACCTAAAAGAAAAAGTGTAGTAGAAAATATTACAGAAGATATAGAAGATTTATTTTTACAAACCCTCAGGCCCTCAGGCTATAATAAGCAGGAGAGTGCCATCCCACAGACTCCGACAGCTGAAAAACAGGTAGGATCAAATGACATGGAAATGGATTTTGATCTGCCTGCGACAGCGACACTTCAGACTATTTCAAAAGCACCGGCAGACCTGACACTCGATATTGACGAATCATCTAATCTAAGCATTGAAAATATCTCACGTGAAGATGATTTTACGGAAGTTGGACCAGGTATGGGCAGAGTTCCTGTTGCGCCTGAAACTCAGATCGAAGCCATCAAACTGGAAGATGATCTCGAACCATACGACCCCACTGCTGACCTGAAGCGATATAAAATGCCAACAACTGACCTGCTACTGGAATATGCTGATCAGAAAGTAGAAGTAGACAGGGCAGAACTGGAAGCCAATAAAGATCAGATCATAGCCACATTACTGAACTATAAGATAGAAATCACTAAAATCAGGGCAACAATAGGCCCGACAGTGACGCTTTATGAAATAGTGCCGGCTCCCGGTGTAAAAATTTCCAAAATAAAGAATCTGGAAGATGATATTGCTTTAAGCCTTTCTGCTTTGGGCATCCGAATCATAGCCCCTATTCCAGGCAAAGGAACGATAGGTATCGAGGTACCTAACAAAAACAAGCAGATCGTATCCTTAAAAGAAGTGCTTAATTCCGAAAAGTTTATAAATACCAAGATGGCTCTTCCTATTGCACTGGGAAAAACAATTTCCAATGAGGTATTTGTAGCCGACCTGGCAAAGATGCCGCACTTACTTGTTGCTGGTGCCACCGGACAGGGAAAATCTGTAGGTATCAACGCCATCCTGATGTCATTACTATACAAAAAGCATCCATCACAGGTCAAATTAGTTTTGATAGATCCTAAGAAAGTGGAATTATTCCCATACGGAAATCTCGATCAGCATTATCTTGCTTTTATCCCTGATCAGGACGAACCTATCATTACTGAAACCAGTAAAGTCATCAATACTTTAAATTCGCTTTGTATTGAGATGGACAACAGATATGATTTGCTGAAGAAAGCAAGAGTAAGAAATCTGAATGAATACAATGAAAAATTTACAGAAAGGAAATTGAGTCCTAAAGATGGACATAAGTTTTTACCATACATTGTTCTGGTTATCGACGAGTTTGCAGACCTGATCATGACCGCCGGCAAAGAAGTAGAGTTACCTATCGCCCGACTTGCACAGCTTGCCAGGGCCATTGGTATTCACCTTATCATAGCGACACAAAGACCATCAGTCAATATCATCACAGGTATCATCAAAGCCAATTTCCCTGCAAGACTTGCATTTAAGGTAACATCAAAAATAGACTCGAGAACCATCCTCGATGGAGGCGGAGCGGATCAGTTAATAGGTATGGGAGACATGCTTCTTTCTATAGGCAGCAATAACGTCAGGATACAATGTGCTTTTGTAGATACCCCTGAAGTGGAGAGTGTCATCAAACATATAGCTGATCAGCCAGGTTTCGCAGAACCTTTTTATCTGCCTGAGTACAAAAGTGATGATGAAAGTGGCGCTGGAAATTCTGATTTGAAAATGTCAGATCTTGACGAAAATTTTGACGAAGCAGCAAGATTGATCATAAGTGCACAACACGGCTCGACTTCACTCATTCAGCGCAAGATGCAGCTTGGATACAACCGCGCCGGAAGAATCATGGATCAGATGGAACAACTCGGTATTGTGGGTCCGGCTCAGGGAAGTAAGCCCAGAGAAGTATTATTTTATTCTATTGATGAGCTTAATAATTTCCTGACTGCAATGAGAAATCGTTGATAACTTTTAAGACTTAAAAAGCCAAATTTTGAAATCCAAATATAAAACCGGTATGGGTCAAATCTGTACCGGTTTTTTTATATCCATTATTTTTTCTTCTTTGATAGTTTATAGGATTTAAACCCACTCTGTTGAAATTTTTCAAACTGATCCTGTATTCTTAAGTATGCCAGCATATCATGATTGAGTATGGATTCATGGTCAGCAAGTCCACATTCTACAGCTTTTTTTATATTGGCATATCCATTTTCGGAGTCTTCCAGATTAGAATATGCACAAGCAAGGTGAAAATATATCTCCGCATCATCAGGATCAAGGTCTTTTGCATGATCAAGCAATAATATGGCTTCAGGAATATCATATTGCTTCAGTTTTGACAGTGCTTTTGATTTAAGTTCCTGACCCGGTGATTTGGGTTTTGATCCATATGGCAATTTCACATTTTCATAAATCAATGTCCCGTTTCGTGAAAGATCAACGCCTACACTCATCATATTATCCAGAATTTTGGTTGTCAACACATAATTGACCTTTTCACCATTTTCATGAATACTGAAGTGATGGTTGATGCCCGTTACAGAAGATTTTTTTGATACGATTTTACCGCCTATGATTACGGTTTCTTCTCCGAGCCAGTTGTTATGTAGTTCGATGATAGTACTTCCTGATTTAAGCTTTAGGTATTGCATGGTTTTTCGGATGTTTACTTCTTACGATATATCGTGTTTCCTGCAACAATTGTTTCCAGAACAAGTATTTTATCTAAAACCTCAGGATTGACACTCAATGGATTCTTATCAAGAATAACAAGATCAGCATATTTTCCGGGTTTGATCGTGCCAAGTTTGTTCTCCATGTGAAGTTGCCAAGCCGGATATATAGTGATACCTTTCAAAGCTTCCCAAACACTAATTTTTTCCTTATCATTATAGACATGACCCGCCTCTGTTTTACGATTGATAGCAGTACTTGCAAGCAAAAGCGGATTTGGGTAAAACTGAGGCATATCTGCATGCAGACTGAAAGGAAGTCCTGTTTTTGCTACTGATGCTATCGGAAAGATTTGATTTGCGCGTTCTTCACCAAGTATTTCTTTACTCAAAAAATCACCATAATACAAAACGTGGTTGATATGAAATCCGGGTGTTACACTCATGGATTTTAATTCATCAATTCTTTCGCCGGGCAGCAGCATACAGTGTTCGACCCTATGTCTGTACGGGTTTATTTGACTTTTGATGTGCAATTGTTTAAATACACTGACGACATCATCATGTGCTATGTCCCCTTGAGCATGGATAGCTACCTGGTATCCTTTCGTCTGTGTTTTTTCAATCCATGACATCAACTCATCCTGTCGAAGCAGTGGGTGACTCCTGTGATTGGGGTTTAGATTGATGCCATTGATGGTAAAATCTGATCTGATATATGGCTGCCGCAGGTACATAGACCCGGCATAAGGTGAACCGTCGTACCACATTTTGATACCGATAATTTTAAAAAAATCATCTTGTTGTTCATCCTTTATTGGCAAAAGGTCAAAATTCTCCTTTCGCAAGTATATAAATAATCGCTGGTGAGGGTATCTCTTAGGCAATTTACCTGTAAATGAAATCAGATTTTGCAACGGATCTGCTTTTTCAGCTGCTATGTGACTGTAAAGCGTTAATATAGATTTTTTATCTGCCGGAAGGCCCATATTTACTGCCGAAGTTACACCAAATGACGCATAATCCTTCATCACGAGTTGAGTGTTCTTAACGAAATCTTCTTTGATATCTGATTGGATCTGATGCCTGAATGGTTCCAATGCTTCTTGCTCAAAAATTGCTCCGGTCAGGTTGCCATTTGCATCTTTTTCATAATAACTTGCATCAGATGGATCTTTGGTACCTTTATTTATCCCCAAAGCTCCAAAAGCCTTTGAGTTGGCATAAAAGACATGTAAAGCTTTGGTTATGATGACCAAAGGATTATCCGGTGCAATAGAATCCAGATATTGCAGTGTAGGTCTCGAAATACCTTCGGTAAGTATAGGATCCATACCATAACAATAGACCCATTCACCCGGTTCCGCTTTATTGACAGCTTCAATGATACGGTGCCACACCTCGTCCGGTTTTCTGTATATTACACCACTTACATCAGTCATAGATCTGAATACTGCGGCAAAATCATAATGTCCATGAGGATCTATGAAACCCGGCAGCATAGTTTTACCTTCAAGGTTGATCACCTTTGTTTTGGCATTTTTCAGACGAATTATACTATCCATCGTACCAACGGCGATGATCTTCCCGTCTTTTACAAGAATGGCTTCTACTGTCGGTTGACGATCTTCGAGTGTGATGATATTTCCTCCATAAAAAATGAGGTCATTGGATTTGTTATAATCAGAAAACGCACCATAAAATAGTACAACTGCCACAACAATTATCAATGCACCCAGGCTTTTTTTCATATCACATGGTTTGTCATGCTATTATACGGCGCTTGTTACTGTTTTTCCACCTGAATTGCCGGGTCATTTTGTGGCAAGGTATATTCTTTCTGCTTTTTACCAAATACAGAAAAATGCGCATACCTCTTGGGGTTTAACCTCAGGTCCTGTAGCAGCAAGTCGAGATTTTTTGTTGTGGCCTCGATATTTTGATACAGTTTTTTATCATTCATCAACTTCGCTAAAGTGCCATCGCCGTTTTCCATCTTTTTCAGCATCGTGCTTAAGTCATGCATAGTGGTGCCGGCATTTTGCAGGGTGGATTTTAGCTCAGTTATGGCTACTTTTGAAGCATCCAGTGTTTCATTGGTCTTTGCAACGGTATTACTCAGATTTGACTTTGCCAGATCAGCTGTGATTTTGTCCAGATTGGCCAACATACCTTCTATTTTCTGATTGCTTTTGGCCAGTGAGGTTGTGATGACAGCGATGTTATCAGTAGTTTTTTTCAATCCCGCAGATGTATTATTTACCAGTGCATTTGCAGATGATGTCAGGGCATTGATGTTTTTTGTGATTTGCTCCAGTTGTCTGACAGATTCATTGAGTGAGCCGGGTTCGCCTTCTTTTCCGACATTGGCTATCACAGATCGCAATGACTTGGTCAGCTCAGAACTATATGTGGAAATATCGCTTTCCCCAAGCATAGCCTCCAGTAACCCTATTGAACCGCTTTCCAATTTATCGCCATTTTGAGCGCAATCTTGTCCTGTACAAGCTTTATCAAAATCGAGAAATATTCCTTTCCCATCCACTACGCCCAAAGATTTCAGATTGGCAACAGCTGTTTTTGGAATTTTATAATCGCTGTCAATCAGATAAAAACATCCATCAGCTTGACATTTTCGCTGTTCAATCCGATTTTTGTTACTGTGCCTATCTTAAATCCATTGACCAAAACAGGAGATGAAACATTCAATCCTTCAATATCAGCATAAGTTGAATGTAATTCATTGGCAGCTGTCAGTAGGTTTCTTCCTTTCAGAAAGGTGTATCCCCATATCATGGTGACTAATACAAGAAAAGTAAGGATTCCGATTTTTAATTCACGAGACATAAGTATTTCTCTGCTTTGATTTATTTGCGATGCAAAGTTACTCAAGATAACGGAGGATCACTGAAAAATGTTTTGATTGATGAAATTTTTATGGACGTACGGCTCTACACGATTCCAAAATTGAAAAAATATGTTAAAATTCTGTGATTTTATCCCACTATAGCCCACGGTTTAAAACTGCTGGCTTTAAGGTACTCATTTTTTTGGTTACGAAAATATTATTTTCCATGATATTAATGTTCTATGGACCGCGAGTATTTTTAACGCAGCTATTCGGTAAAAGAACCACATTTAATTAAGTTCTTTATCTTGACGGGGCATTAGTAGTTAAGGGTTAAAGGGTGGGTCGTCTCAAGCATTGCTTGACAGGCTCTTAAGGGATTGAGGGTAGCGGGAAGGTAATTTGGCTCTTCTTACCCCTGCTCCTAAAGGGGAATTCAGCGCTTTTATTAGGAGAATTTGGGTGGGACGTCTCAAGCGTAGCTTGACAGGCTCTTCAGAATGAGGGTAGCGGGCAGTTTAAACAATTTTAGTGTAAAAATGGGATATACCCAAAAAAAGTGGAGTAATATCACAAAACCAAAATCTAACCGCCAATGTGACGATCCAAACGAAAGAATACTGTTTACTGGAGCGACTGTTTCAAAATGTCATGGATATAGTAGTCAATAATCAACAATGAAGCAGACCGTAGACCTAATAGGTTTTGATACATCCGCTAAGAAAAGAACTCATTGTTAATCCTGAGCATCCATATTTTGTACAGATGAAGTTAAAATAATAGAGAACTTAAAGAAATTGAGCGAAAGATAATTGATTAAATTCCGCAAACTATCAATAATACCCCACATAATTCTGTGGCGTAATGGCTAATAACTCATCTTCAATATCTTTTGAAAGCTTAAGTCCTAAAATAAACTCATGCATACTTTCTTTGGTGATGCCTCCTTTCCCTCTGGTCAAAGACTTTAAGGCTTCATAAGGTTCAGGATACTGCTCACGTCTTAAAATATTCTGGATGGCCTCCGCAACGACCGCCCAGTTGTTTTCAAGGTCTTGATCCATGGCTGTATTGTTGACGAGAAGCTTTCCTATGCCTTTGATGATCGATTTATACGCTATGATACTATGACCAAAGGGCACACCCACATTTCTGAGTACAGTGGAATCAGTAAGGTCACGTTGCAATCTCGAAATAGGGAGCTTTTCAGCCAGATGCTGAAAAATTGCATTGGCAATGCCCAGGTTTCCCTCTGCATTTTCAAAATCTATAGGATTGACTTTGTGTGGCATGGCAGATGAACCGATTTCTCCTTCTTTGGTCTTTTGCTTAAAATATTCCATCGAGATGTAGGTCCATATGTCCCTGCAAAAGTCAATTAATATTGTATTGATCCTGCACCAGGATTGGAATATCGCAGCATGATCGTCATAATGGGCAATTTGTGTGGTGTATTGAGAACGCCTGAGTCCCAATTTTTGAGTAAATTCATTTCCAAACTTGATCCAGTCTATATCGGGGTAGCTGACTTTATGAGCATTAAAATTGCCTGAGGCTCCTCCAAATTTACATTTTATTCGGATGGCATTCATTATTTGAATTTCATCTTCAAGCCTTTCAATAAAAACCATCAATTCCTTTCCAAGTGTAGTGGGAGATGCCGGCTGTCCGTGGGTGCGTGCCAGCATGGGCAAACCTTGATATTTCATTGCTTTATCTTTTATTTGTTCCAATACTTCATACAAAGCAGGCTGCATGATATCTTCCATCCCCGACTTTATCATCATTGGAAACGCCGTATTATTGATATCCTGAGAAGTCAGACCAAAGTGCACAAATTCCTTAAGCTGACCAAAACCTGCCGATTCAAGCTTGTCTTTTATCAAATATTCCACAGCTTTAACATCATGATTGGTTGTTTTTTCAATATTTTTGATGTTTTCAGCATCGCTTACAGAAAATTTTGAAATGATTTCATCCAATGACGTAAAAAAAGTCTTACCCACATCTTTCAACTGAGGCAGAGGCAGATGTGCCAATGCCTTCAGATATTCGACCTCAATAATGACCCGATATTTGATCAATGCATATTCTGAAAAATATTCAGACAGTACAGCGGTAGCCTGATGGTATCTGCCATCAAGTGGCGAAACGGATTTGAGCATATCGTTTAATTTTCTTTTGTTTTATCAATCATGTTTGACATCGATTCTTCTCTGCGCTTAATGAAATAATAGCTTTCAGTCTGACTTCTTACGGCGATGTCATCTTTGTTTTTCCTGTATTTATTGGACAAGGAAGCATCAAGGATCCTGGATTTTGTATCATCGTTGAGTTGGATATTCATGATAGTGATGATTTCTTTTGCGATATCGTGATCGAAAACAGGAAAAAGTGTTTCCACCCTGAAATGTAAATTTCTTACCATCCAATCGGCTGAAGACAAATATACTTCCTGATCACCATTATTATGAAAAACAAAAACCCTGCTGTGTTCAAGATATCTGTCCACAATGGAATAAGCTTCGATATTTTCACTCAGATTTTTTTGTCCGGCCACCAGACAGCAAATCCCTCTTATCAGGAGCTTGATTTTTACACCTGCCTTACTGGCATCATAGAGCAAATTGATCATTTCTTCGTCCTGCAGACTATTCATTTTCAGGATCATTCTGGCTTTTTTACCTTTTTTGGCAAATTCTATTTCTCTTTTGATCAGGCTGATAAATTTTTCTTTCAGATTGAAAAGACCTACTCCAAGATACTGAAAATGTATATTATGTTTATGTTTTGTTTCCAGATATGTAAAAACTCTGGCCACTTCAGACGTTATCCTTTTATCATTTGTAAAAATTCCAAAGTCAGAGTAAATCTTTGCTGTATCTTCATGAAAGTTGCCTGTACCGAGGTAGGCATAAAGATTGGGCATACCATCTTCGAGTCTGCGTATTAGTGCCAGTTTTGAGTGCACCTTAAATCCAGGCATACTGTAATAAACAGTTACACCGGCATTTTCCAGTTCTTCACCCCATTTTAGGTTTGCCTCTTCATCAAATCTTGCTTTCACCTCAATAAAAGTGCTCACTTGTTTACCATTTTTGACAGCATCCTTGATAGCTCCCATAATTCTGGAAACCTTGGCCACCCGGTACTGGATGATTTTGATATGCGTGACATCCGGATCAATTGCAGCATTTTCAAAAAATTTAATAACAGAATCATAACTATGGTAAGGCAAATGAAGTAATTTGTCTTTTTCTCCTATTTTTTCAAATATTGATGCCGCATCTTCCAGTTCATCGATTGTGACAGGTGATAAAACCGGATCTTTCAGATGAGTCATCTCAAATGATGGAAATTTAAAAAAATCAGAATTGTTATGATACCTTCCTTCCGGTAAGAGATCCAGCTGATCGATTTCAAATACATCCATCAAATACTGCAAAAAATGTTTAGGCATGCCTCTGTCATAAATCATTCTGGAAGCTACACCGATGCTTCTTTTGGTCAGGCTCTTCTTTATTTTAGCCAGCAAGTCACCGGAATACTCATCATCTATGTACAATTCTGCATCTCTTGTCAGTTTAATACTGTAAGAGTCCAGTATATTATAGCCTGGAAATATCAACCTCACACTATGCCTGACAGCATCATCCAGCATGAGCACTTGTTTTGATCTGGTATGGCCTGTGGGTAACTCAACAAATCTGGATAGATGGTCAGATGGGATCTTAACAATGGCATATTCTGAAACAGGTTTGAGGGCGTCTTTGCTATGGAGGTGCAGGGCAAGGTACAATGCTCCATTATTCAGAAATGGTTTGATTTTTTTACCGGCAAGAATGACGGGCTGAACAAACGGAAGCAAATATTCATTAAAATAGGTATCTACAAATTCGATTTGCGGCTTGGTAAGCTTACGCCAGGAAACCAGTTGAATTCCATTTTTTTTTAATTCCGGTCTGATTTGTTTATCAAAAATAAGGCTAAACTCTTCTTGTTGTTTATTGGCTATTTTTAGGATTTCTCTCAAGACAACATCAGGAGCAAAATCAATATTTTTTAAAGTGGACTTATCTGCACGAGCCAGATTTCGGTGGTTTGCTACCCGAATTCTGAAGAACTCATCAAGATTGGATGAATAGATAGCCAAAAACTTCAGCCTTTCGAGCAGAGGTACGGATGGATCTTTTGCTTCCTGCAATACTCTGTAATTGAAAGACAACCAACTGATATCTCTATGTATATATTTTGTCATAAATGATCATTCCACGGGGCGAAAATGCAATTGTTTTCTGTAAAAGTGATGTAAGAATGGAAAAAGCTTATTTTTATACGCTAATTAACCCTAATTTCGCTAATTATTCATTTTTTAAATTCGCGCAATTCGTGAATATTCGCGTCTCTCTTTTTTTATTTTTGAGGCTAATTAACCCTAATTTCGCTAATTATTGGGACGCTGTCGTACGGTCCGCTGTTCAATTCTTTTTTCATATTTTTCACCCTGGAAGATACGCTGCACAAATATGCCCGGTATATGGATAAAATTTGGATCCAATGCACCAACAGGTAATAATTCTTCCACTTCGACAATGGTAGTTTTAGCGGCACCACACATACAAGGGTTGAAATTTCTGGCCGTTCCCTTAAAAATCAGATTACCGGCTTCATCACCTTTCCAGGCCTTAATTATGGCAAAATCTGCATCAAATGCTTTTTCCAGGATATACATTTTACCATCAAATTCTCTGGACTCTTTGCCTTCAGCTACTTCTGTACCATATCCTGCAGGTGTATAAAATGCAGGAAATCCCGATTGCGCTGCACGGCATCTTTCAGCCAGCGTACCTTGCGGTATAAGCTCCACCTCCAATTCCCCGCTGAGCATCTGTCTTTCAAATTCTTCATTTTCACCTACATAAGATGAGATCATCTTTTTTATTTGTTTGCCCTGAAGTAGTAGACCTAAACCAAAATCATCCACACCTGCATTGTTGGAGATACAAATAAGGTTTCTAACACCTTTTCTTACCAATTCAAATATCGAATTTTCCGGAATACCGCACAAACCAAAGCCGCCTAACATCAGGGTCATTCCATCTTCTATTCCCGACAATGCTTCAGTAACATTTTCAACTTTTTTATTGATCATCTTTTATTCTGCTTTATTTATTACAGCCCGAAAACAAAGATAATGAGTTTTGTAATACTTTAAGGTGCCGGATTGGAAATATCTTTATGTACCAAATCTATGGCATCGAGCACATCTTTGCTCAATGTCACATCAATACTGCTGATGTTTTCTTTTAATTGCAACATACTTGTTGCCCCGATTATATTGCTGGTCACAAACGGCCGGTCATTTACAAATGCCAATGCCATGACTGCCGGTGTGAGACCTGCTTCACGGGCTATTTTGATATACCTTTCAGTTGCTTCCCAACTTTGTGTACTGTTGTACCTTGAAAGGTTTTTGAATTGATTGATTCTGTCATTTGCCGTATCTGCCTTATCGTGAAACTTACCTGAAAGCAACCCAAATCCCATAGGTGAATAAGCCAAAAGACTAATGTGGTCGCGAATAGAAATTTCTGAAAGTCCGACCTCAAAACTACGGTTCAGCAGATTGTAGGGATTCTGAATACTGACCGGTCTGGGTAATTGGTGGCCATCTGAGACGTTAAAACTTCGCATCACTCCCCAGGGTGTCTCATTTGAAAGCCCCCAATGTCGGATTTTACCTTCTTTGACCAATTGATCCATGGTGGTGATAGACTCCATAAAATTGTCCTCCCATTGGTCATCATGCTGTGTATAGCCCAAAACACCAAAAAAATTGGTACGTCTTTCGGGCCAGTGCATCTGATATATGTCAATATAATCTGTCTGTAATCTTTTACAGCTGCCTTCAAAAGCTTCCAGGATTCTGGCTTTGCTAAATCCCAGATTTGGACTTATATATTTTAGGCCTGGTGAAGGGCCTGTCACTTTACTTGCAAGAACGATGTCTTTGCGTTTTCCTGTTTTAGCAAGCCATGTGCCAATGATTCTTTCTGTTGATCCTTGAGTCTCCGGTCTTCCCGGTACAGAATACATCTCGGCGGTATCAACAAAATTGATACCATTGGCCAAAGCATAATCTATTTGTTCGTGGCCCTCGGCTTCAGTATTTTGTTGCCCGAAAGTCATGGTACCCATACAAATCACACTCACTTCTATTTCAGTATTCCCAAGTTTTCTATATCTCATATGTTTATTGATGTGTTATTTTATTGAATTTGGTGATAACCATAAATGGTAGTATTAATCAATTAAAAAAGAATTTGTTTTTGATTAGTATATAAAAAAAAAGACCCCCTCCGACTTTTCGAAGAGGGGTCCCATCCCAAAAACAGTAAATTCTTTATAGAAAATTATTCTATGACAACCATCTTTTTGGTAGCTTTGAAGTCACCTGCTTCAAGCGTGTAATACATTACACCGACACTACCAAGTTCGTTTTTGTTGATTTCAAGGTTGTTGTAACCTTTGCTGAATTCATCCTTGTACTCTCTAAGCATTTTACCAGTCACATCATAGATAGTGATTGTAGCACTCATTGCTTTCGGAAGTTCAAATCCAATCACAGTATTTGCTTTGAATGGGTTTGGAGTATTTTGGTGAAGTACAACTCCATCAGCAACTCTGTTAACCACTTTGAAGTTTACGTTCATCACATCATGTGAACCAGTATAAGCTTCTGCTTTAGTGATATCAGAGTTGATATTCATAACTTCAGAAAGCGTTCCATTAGCTTTAGCTTTGAAAGTCAGTTTGATGATTCTGTCACCTTCCTGCATATCCATTGCCTTTTCTTTGTTATAACTTACTGAGAGTAGACCGTCAGCTAAGTTGGTAAATCCAAAGTTATTGTCTGTCATACCCACGATATCACCATCTATTCCTTCCAGACTCAACTTTTCAGCATCAAATCCTACAGTAAACTGGAACCCTGTGACACTATTTGCCTCAGCCACGATTACAGGTACTTCCACAATTTGACCTGCATTAAATGATGCATTTACAGTATTCAGAGCGAAGTTCTGTGCAGATCTGGATTCAGTCCTGTTGTCATTTGAGTTAGCTGTAACATTGCCATTGACGTCTCCCACTTTGATAGACATGAAATCTATTTTCATGTTTGACTTAGCATTGGTCAAGCTATATAACTCTGGGAAAATTTCAGCCTGAGCACTATTTACATCGGTAAATTTATGTGCTTTATCCACAAATCTCCACGAATTATTATTAGTAAATTTATCATTGATGCCCAAGATCAACTTTCTTAATTCTGTAAGATCGGCAGCCGAGATGTTTTTGTCTTTGTTAACATCGGCAGCGATCAACTTATAAGGCGAAGTGATTTTTTCGATTCCAAGTATATGTCGTTGGATCATCACAAGGTCTAGAGTGGAGATACCGTTCATATGATCGTCATTCTTAAATGGTTTGACCAAATAACTTCCGCCTGCTGTTACATCTGAAAAGTTATATGTACCATTGTTTCCAGTCATCATTGTCTTCTCACTACCTTCCAGAGAAACACTCACATCTTTTACAGGTATCTCATTTTCAGTCATTACAGATCCATTCACCACTATTCTGCCTGCAGATCCGCAAGCTCCTAAATTATTCTGAACATCAATAAATGTAGAGCAATAGTCCTGAACTACCTTGTTATTATCATCAAGAATGACTTTACCTTTGGTATCAACCGCTGCAATATAAATTCTTACGTTTCTTCTGACACCAGTTATAATAGAATCACAAGTGTATGTTCTTCTATTAACTACTTTAGGTGTTCCGTCAGCATTGGCAGTAATTACTGCAAAGGAAACTGCTACTTTATATCCAGGACATGGGTGACTACTTCCATTATCAAAATCAGTTGCCCATACATCCACCATTCCACCATCTACAGTCCCATTGTTATCAGAATCAACAGGCATTAATGTAGTTGCCAGGCCATTTAAACAGTAAGGTGTCGGTGCTTTACAATTTTTAATGGTAAACAGTTGTTCACATTTGGACAAGTTGCCACATTTGTCTTCAAATGTATACTCAATTTTATGAGTACCTATCGGGTATGTGCCACTTGCGTCTATTGAATTGCCTATTCCAGTTTTGTTATATTGAGAACCTGAATCGAAAGAGCCATCATTGTTTTTGTCAATTCTGTAATACCATCTCAGTTCCTGAGTACAGGCATCAGTAGCTGTAGTGCTCAATTCTATGAAACCACCTACACAACTTGGGTCATAAGTACATACTGTCTTAGCAGGAGGACAAACTATAGCGGGAGCAACTTTATCTGCCACTTTAATAGTCTGCAACCTTTCCCAAGTGTTCCAGTAATCCAATAAGAAAATATGAGCTAATTCAGGTAATCTTGTTACTGGAATAACACTTCCAATTCCTGGAAGAAGCCCTTCAAGGTTGATATTTGGCACCTGGTGTGCTCCAAATGTTGATTTGGGGTAATAATAAACATTCTCTGATCCCACGGTATTTACTTTCTCAATAGCTCCTATTGAATTAATTAGGATTAAGTAGTTGTTTACTGAAAGTTCAGTTCCTGTACCACCAATTGACCTTAAGAAATTTACTACAGACGCCGGCACTCTATCAATAACGAATGTGTTAGGATAAAACTTACACCAATCTATTACTGTATGGGTACGTAATATTTTAAAACAAGCATCTGGTGTTGAATTATTAATGTAAAATATATCATCATGGTGTTTGTAACCTACCAAGCTACACACATTATCTCCACTTAAATCAGGTTTACCTAATTCTGATGTTCTAAAGGCATCATCTTCAGGATTACCACATGACATTACTATGGTATCTTTTGGCCATGATCTCGGACCAGTATATCCGCTTCTGCCACCAACCCATATGATCTGAGTACATGTTCTGACTTCAGTTCCTCGTGTTGCAGTAAAGACTCTTCTAATGGTACCAATTCGGCATGATGTGAGATTGGTATAAAAAGTATCCGTAATTGTACCACTTGAACAGTTACCTTTCAGCTCAGCATAACCAAATGCAGTCCTAAGGTCTTCCTTAGTCAAACTAACAGGATAATCACATGTGATAATTTGATTTGGCGGACATGTCAATTCAAGAGGTAGTTTATCTTGTACAGTGGCATTGACCATACACTCATTCCAGTTACCTGATTTGTCAATTGCCCTTAAAACGACCACTTTAGGTGATGTACTCGTTACATCGTTACAACAAAACTCCACATACTCGCTAAATCCACATGGATCTTCTACTTCTACAATATAAAGATACTCATCAGCATCACAATTGTCTACATCAAAATTGACCCATCTTGCTGGTCTTGAAGATGTCCATGTACTGTATTTAGATCTAACATATATAGAGTCATTTCTATGATTAAGAGGAGTAATGATAGTGTCAACAGGATAGCCGGGTGCCCAATTTCTGTAGGTACCTGATTGACCGCTAAACCATGAAAATTCTCCCTTTCCTAAAGCATCTCTTAATCCTATGATATAGTCCTCAGCTATATTCCACTCTCTGTATTTGTCATCAACCCATTTGTTTTCAGCAGCATTGTTTAAGTGTACCAGATAACCACCAACTGCAGCTGCAGTTTTTGCAGCCACCCTTGGGTTGGCTCTGTGTTTGCTGACGTAGTAATGGTGAGGTGCAGTTTTACCCGGATTGATATGTTCACCTATGTAAGTAAATCCAGGGATGATAGGTGCTTTACATGGTTGACAAGGGGTAGGATCCATTCTTCTCACAAGTACTTTTGCAAGATCACATTCATCATAACTTCCATTATCAAATGATGAAGCAGGTACCCATGCTTTGCCACCATCTGTAAGACCAACAACGGTGTTTTGTTTGCATACAGCTACCGGAGGAGTATTGTCTTCTACTCTTACAACAATAGATACTTCAGTAGAATTGTGACAGCCATCAAAAGCCGTATAGAAGATAGAATCACATCCCAATGGTAACTTAACATATCTATCAGCATCCGATAGTCTCAATCCTGCAATAAATGAAACTGGTTTTCCTTCTTCATCTTTTATAGTAACGTTATATTTCAGATCGTCTGAACAGTTGTCTGTCAATCTAGGCTTCTGAAGTTTATAAAGACCTTCGCAAGAATGTCCATTGGTTGTAGCGATGTCATTTTTCAAATCATGGATACCTGGACCTTTGTTATCAATAATCTCGATCAACTGGTCGCGAGTGATTATTCTGGAATTGCAAGACCACTCCATAAAGGTCCATCTACGTAAGATCTTGGTCACACATTTGATGGTCGGAAATTTCTGGTCTGTGTAAGTTACAAAAAGATTACAAGCAGCTGAATTCTCAGGTAATAAAGGAATACCTGTCATCAATGTATCTAAGCCGAATGTAAGACTAGCACCCGAACCTACTAAATTGACACATATTGTCTGACCGGATAGTAAAGGAATGTTATTAAACGGAGCGGGTACTGTACCACTCATCGGCGTTATTACCCCTTTTCGTCCACCCTTCCAGTCACCATTTATAGTATAAAATGCTGAATCAGTTGCGGCAGGCAAATGGATAGAACCATATTTGAATCGCAGAGTGATGTTAGCAGGTGCCGTGAGACATACCTGTGCACTAGCCGGAGACCCAGGAGGGACTACACGTGTACTAAGTGACACTGAGTCTCTCAAACCATCTCCACTTCTGCCTATCCAGTATGTTGCATTTTTGGTAGTTGGCAGCCACGGATACAGTGATGGTACGCCTGATCCCTTTTTACCATCAATAGCTACAGGTGATGGGTGACCTGCGAAAGGTCCGGAAGGAATTTTGGCATAATCTTCTTCACAGAAAAGTTGAGAGTTTTTTGGCCAAATCAGATCGTCAATTGCAGTAACATATATGACAACCTTACAGATAGAGTCAGAAACATTTCCGGACTCATCTATTGCTCGGTATTCTCTGGTGATACACTTCAGCGTATCCGGACCAGCAAATATCAATGGTTTGGTACAATCATTTACGACGATACTCTCACTTACCTGATATACACGAGGTGTATGGCAATTGTCAATAGCTCGTGGTACAAAAGTGCCAAGACTTGGACATGTAACTATACATGTATCCGGTCTGTTGTTTGCCCAACTTGGTTTGATTTTGTCTTCTACATACACAGTAGTCCAGCAAGAATTCACCTTCCCGTCAATCGGTTGTGTAGTTACTTTTGCATAAATCGTCTTCCCGATGAGAAGACTGCCATCCACTTCAGCAACACCGATCGCAGGAGCTAAATCAGGAATAATATCTCCCTGTGCTGTCTTCATTAACGTTATCGTGGCTCCAGCGTCGCAAGAACCCGCAGTCGAAGCTAAAACGTCCCTTACAACCAATCGAAGTTGACAATCAGCATCGACTGATACTTGAATAGATCCCTTACAAGCACACGATGGCTGGGCCATCACCTGTGTAAGAGAAACTGTAAATAATACCATTACCAGCAGGGCCATCCTGGTCAAGGTATTCATAAGTGTTGAATTTGTTCCATTCATGAGATCCAAATTTTGAGTTTTAAGAAAAAAAGTTTTTACTGTTATGAGAATTAAGAATATACCTAAGCATAGACTCAAGCCCCGATAACTAATTGGTTATGAAATAAATGTTTACACAAAAGCAGCATAAGCCACTTTTACTCTTTTGGATCTAAAATCAAAATCAAGGTTGGAATAAAAAAGCAGAATAAATAATAATATAAATATTAATTTAATACATAAGTGTATTAAACAACATCACAAAGTTAAATTTCATATTACAACGAAATCTATGTGTAACAAACTTAGGTTAAGCTATTATTATATCAGGTAGGTTGTAAAACAATGTAGGTTCCGAATAGTTTCTCACGCTATTCTGGGTCAAAGATATAAAGGATTACATATATAAAAAAATATTATTGTAAAAAAATACATATATTTTTAATCATAACGTTTAATTTATTGATAATCAACGTTTATTTTATTAGACAAAAAATTAATAAAATAAGTCACATGGCCTATTTTAAGGAAAAATAATACCTTCTTTGCCAAATTCTACTTTTTCACCTTCAAAAATATCAGTCATTTACACTTTCATCAATATGTTATCAATCAGAAACCTGATATTTTTTTATAATTTAAGATATATGAATGGGTAAATTAGGGTCACATCTGTTGGGTTAACCCATCAGTTTCCAATCAATCGAAGAGTGTGTATAACCTGATAGAACTAATGTTTATAGCTAATGCACAGGAAAAAAATATTAAAAAAAAATCACTTTGAGTATGCCCAAAGTGATTTTCTCAATTTTAATACAATGTCGTTTAGATAAGAAATTTTTCTTTGTTTTTACCCTATCTAAATCTTTCCCTTGCAAAGGAAAGACTTCATAAAGATGCATTTACTAAACGACATTGAATTTTCATATGTGTCTTTTGTTAAATCAAAGATATATTATGTGCTTAAATAAGATAAACATAGTTCAAGAGCTATTTTTATCTCAAGGATATCAATGTATTTCAATCAATGATCATCACTGCACAAGCCCTGAATCACATGAAACGTATCATGCAATTTTGTTAAGTCAGCTATAATTTTATCGTCTTTTGCTTTCTTTTTGATGAGTTTATCCAGATTTGCAGCACCTGTAACAAGATCAGAGACGGCTTTCCTGATAGCAGCACTACTGAATGATGCAGGCGGATTGGATGATGCCAGCAATTGAGCTTTTGCCAACATTTCAGCGGATCTTTCCTTTATGGGTTTCAGGTTACCTTCTTCCATAGGATGAAATGTCTGACCCATGACCATGTGAAAATCCTTAAGCTCTTGCCATGTATCCTTTTCTATGACCTTAAGTAGTGGATCTTTGAGTGCTTTTTCATAATTGACACCAACAGCATTCCAATCCAGTACATTCCAAATGGCACCTAGATAGTCAGCTCTTTTGTTTTGGTATTTCAGGTAGTAAGCATGTTCCCATACATCTATACCCAAAATAGGAATTCCTCTTTCTTTGCCGGCAGCATCCATGATGGGATTGTCCTGATTAGCTGTCGAAGATACTGCTAGTGACTTATCAGGTTTTACGTATAACCACACCCATCCGGACCCAAATCTTGTCATAGCTCCACTATTCATCAGCTTTTTAAGGCTGTCTAATGAAGTGAAGGTTTTGTTGATCTCTACAGCCAACTGACCCTGAGGCACTTTGGATGGTTCGGGAGATAAAATTTCCCAAAATAAGCTATGATTGTAATGACCACCGCCATTGTTTCTTATAGTCGCACCTCTTCTTTCAGCTGCGATTAATAAATCTCCCAATGCCATTTTTTCTGCTTTGGTACCTGCCAATGCTTTTGTCAGATTATTAAGATAAGCCTGATGATGTTTTGAATAATGGATTTCCATAGTCTGAGCATCAATGTAAGGCTCAAGTGCAGTATACGAATATTTGAGAGACGGCATGGCATGTACCTGTGCCCAAACGGTTTGACCTGATAATAAGAAGGCCGCAATAAGTATAAAATATGTTTTCATAAAGTATAAATGTTTTATTTTAATTAACAACAGATTGGGCTTTAGGTTTTATTTTTAAAGAGGGAGTTTTCACTTGTTGTATAATAAATTGACCAAAAAAAATGTTCATGTTCATCATTACGCCTGTATGCCAATGTATTTATAGAGGTCAGAAAATATTTTGCGAAAAATTCGAATTATAATGTATTGTAAATTAAATAATTATGATTAATAATTTTTCACAATCAATTTTCTGCTTGACCAATCAAGATCATCAGAAAGGGTAGTTTACGCCCACCTGAACATTTCCCAGCCCTTGTTGTCTTATCTCTTTGAATGAATACCATTGAGACTTTTTATAATCATCTTCAAACGGACTGCGAAGCTTATATCCAAAATCAAACCTTAAAATAAAAAAGTCAAAATTTAATCTCATCCCATAACCGGCTCCTATTGCTATCTGCTTGTAGAATGAGGTGCTGATAGAAGCATTCGGTCTTGTAACATCATCTTTGAGCACCCACACATTACCGGCATCCACAAATAAAGCACCATCCATCACAAGAAAAATTTTAAATCTATACTCCGCATTCATTTCAAGCCTGATATCTCCCTGATTGACAAAAATACCAGGTGTATCTTTTACTTTTGTCTGCGGATCACGATAACCACCAGGCCCGGGTTCTTTTATATTCCATGCCCGAAGACTATTGGGTCCCCCTACCCCAAATTGTCTTATAAAAGGTGCCGCCAGATTGTCACCAAATGGGATGATAATACCGGCATTGAGTCTTGCCGCAAAGGATGAAGTTCTGCTATACTCTTTGTTGTAACGTCCATCAAACTCAAACCTCACATATTTGGCAAAAGAGATTTGATTTGCAAGTTCCCATATGTGTTTTGAACCTGAGATAGTATTGTAAAGTTTATTGGCAAGATATACCTCACTTCCCGAAAGTTCCAGATTATTGATGATCAAAAATGACCTTCCTTTTTTGTCTTTGGGTCGGTTGTAAACATATGAAAAGTCTCTGAATAAAAATCCGGTGCGCAAGATATCTTTGAAAGACAATAAAATCAAAGGGTTAAGTTCAAAACTGGCAGTATCCTTGATTTCATATTGGTCGAGATTGAAACCAAGTGGCCTGAAAACATATCTGTTATTACGTGCTGATGTGTAGTCAAATCCAAATGAAGCATTGAGAGATTGCAGAGAATACAGATTTATGATGTTGACATTACTGAATCCAAGATCAATATTGGTGACTGCATCTTCTCTGAAATCATTGTAAAATCTATCTTTGATCAAACCTAATCTATTGACTAGTTTTCCAAGCCCGACAAAATCCTGAAATGAAGGAATCACAAGATTATTCTGGAAGGAAAAATTGGTTGTTCTTCTGGTGATGCCGGTTTCCTTGGAAAATCCAAATTCCCATCCGGTTTCAGCTCGCATGGTATATCGTTCCGAACCACCAAGAAGATTTCTATTGACAAATTGGGAAGAAAGCCCAAAACCTATCAGTTCTGCAGGACCCAAAGTACTGTAGTAAGCATTGAATCCTCCATCAAATACCCATTTCTTTTGGTGAGGTGACAGTAGAATATCAAAGTTCATCATGGAGTCCTTTTCACTATCAGGATAGGCATTGAAAGTTACAAACCTGTATGTACCGATACCATTGAGTTTTCTGAAGGTCTTTTGCCTGTCAGTTCTGTTTAAATATTCGTTTTGTTTCAAGAATATCATATTGGAAAGGACTGATGGCTTTACAAGAAAATCATCAGACTGTCTGTAATAGGATTTATCTGTATAATTTTCATGATATATGCTATCTGTCTGATCCTGAATATAATCTGTAAATACTCTTACATTACCAGTGACATACCTTTTGTGTTCCTTGGCTGGTAAGGGTGTTCGAATCAAAAGTGTCAGGTCTATCGTTTTATTAATTTTGCTACTGTCTCCATTCAATTCGATATAATTTCCGGCAAATCCTGCATAACCGTTATTTTGAAGCTCAACAACAAGCCGCTTTTTTTCTTCCTCAATGACCAAAAAATCAATATAATCATTCTTCCTGATGAGTGATTCATCATTGACAGATTGTACAAAACGGAGCAATGCTTTATCTTCCGACTCATAAGTAATACTATTGATCCGGTATCTGTCCCCGGTAGAAACAATATAAGTAACTTCAGTATCAAATCGTGTTGCTGACCCTTTACCGGAAGTCCATCCTACTATTTTTTCTATTGTGATAAAATCTACTCTGGCTTCATAATATCCTTTCCTGAACCTAAGATAGTTTTCGATATTGACCGCAATGGTTTTGTGCTTTTCTTCATTATACAATACCGGAGGGGCGCCCAATTTGCTAAAAGCTTTATTATACCAGGTAGAATCCTTTCCGTTCCTGATGTTGGACAGGTACAACCACTCTTCAGGAATCAGAAAAAGTAATTTCCCATTAGGTTTGTAATCAATGAGTTGTAAAATCTCGTTGGTCAGGGAACTCTTGTCCATGACATTTTTTTCATTTTTATAAACTATCTTTGTACCTTTAAGCAAGCTTTCATCTGCATGGAGATATCTTGCCGTATTGCATGAAGAATAAAAAATGGATAAAAAAACGATTAACCCCAAAAAAGAAAAATCAATATTTTGCTTGACAAACATACTTTTTCGTAGTAAGGCTCTGTAAACTTTGTTATCCGTGATCAGTAAAGCCCGCATAAAGGATATTAAATCTTTAAACCAGCCTAAATTCAGGCAAATGTACAATATTTTCATCGCTGAAGGTGGCAAAGTGTGTACAGAATTATTGAAAACTCCCAAATATCGCATAGATTCCGTTTTTATCGTTCAGGATACATTACACAAATACGAAATATTATTGGGAGGACTGATGGACAAAACTGAAATCATTTCATCTCGGGAAATGGAACAAATCTCTGCCTTAAAAACTACATCAGATATACTTTTGTTACTGGAAATCAAGGAAGACGACGATAATGTTTTGTTAAAAAAAGGCACATCAGCTATCTTTCTTGATGGTGTACAAGATCCAGGCAATGTGGGTACCATCATTCGCATCGCAGATTGGTATGGTATCGATGCTGTAATTAGAAACAGTCAATGTGCTGATTTCTTTAATCCCAAAGTAGTACAAGCCACCATGGGCAGTATGGCCAATGTCAACCTTTTTACCACAGACTACAGCAAAATCCTAAGTTGCGGGAAGACCATTTATGGCACTTTTATGGGTGGAGCTGATATCAATTCAGTAAGCATAAAAAGCGATGCTGTGCTGATCATGGGAAGCGAAGGCAGAGGTATATCTGCAGAACTGGAAAAATCCATCCAAAACAAAATTTCCATCAAAGGCAGCCGCTCAAAAATAGCTGAATCACTCAATGTTTCAGTAGCGGCTGGTATCATTTGTGAGAAGTGGAAAGGTGGATTTTAGCTACGATTTATTAGTCTTTGGTCATTGGTGGTTGAGCGCAATAGAAGGGAGTCGAAACCACATTGGATTTTAATCAATGCACTGCTACCCCTGGCTCCTTGAACTCCTTGAAGGGGAATCCTCTGCTCTAATCTTCAAGTTTTGGTCTTTGGTAGTTAGTCGTTCAAATCATTCCTTGTCGAATCGCTCGTCGTTCGTCATATATCCCTCCTCATAAAACTCCTGTAAGCGACAAATACAAAGATACCGCTGTAGAGGATGGCCATACCAATGGCGTGCGTATATGGAAGAAGGATATTGAAGTCCCACTCTTTATTGACAAAATAATCAGGTACTTTAAACAACGGGAAAGGCATCAGATCTTCGATACTGTTGATAGGCCAGTAGTTGCGGCTGGAATTTTTAAAGTAATATACATGTACCAGCATAAATATGGGTTCCAGCATCATCACGTACAAAAAATAAAACAACAACGTCAAGGTACCCTTTCTGATCAGAAATCCCAGCATCATAGCGAAACTCATATATCCCATGCACAACAGGAAATATCTTATGATGGCAAAATTATTGTCCATGATGAGTTCCAGATCAAAACCATCTGTATGTATCATACCTATGATGATACTGGATATGGTATATAATACTGTAGCTATGAGAGCGAGCGACAAGATGGTCAAAAACTTGGAATAAAAGAACTCTTTTCGGGTCATACCGATGATGATGTTTTGTCGCATTGTTCTGTTACTGACTTCAGATGTTACAATATAAATAGCCAGGAAACCGAGACAAAATGGCACTAACCAATTGCCGATGTAGCCCTGATAATCCCAAACAGTAGGAAATTCATAAAACATTTTTGAACTGGGCATAGGTGGTGGCATGTCCTTAAATACATCTTTTCCGGCAAGTATCACCAATGGTGCAATCAATATATATATCAGAGCCAAAACCCGAAACACGGCATTGCCATTAAATTTTTTCCATTCGAGGATGAGAAGGTCTTTCATTTTTGAGCTATTGAATTGCAAAGCTAATCATTATTGAAAACCTCGTATCACGTTCGTTTCATAATTCGGACTAACTTCGAATAATAATCGGCAGAATAACTATCCTGAATTCTGGAAGTTAATATGTAAACTTTCATATATTGGTTATTGTGCAAAATGATATAATTAGGGTAATGAAGTCGCAGATTTTATAAATACTTGTGGAGATACCAATAATTGGTGTTCATATTTTTGTATCTGAATAAAATGGTTTTTTAAAAATAATATCGCGAGCAATTCAAAAATGCTGAGTATTTATATTTTTATAAATGATTATACCATTAGGGTCTAAAATAAAGTTATGAGGGAAATACTTTATGCCTAATTCTTTAGATCTTATACCATTTACATCTAAGTATTGTTGCCAAGGCAGCTGGTGTTTTATAATTGTTTCTTTCCAATGATTGATGAATTTAGCTGGATCTGTGGAGACAGAAATTATATCAAAATTTCTGCTTTGGTATTTTTGAAATAATTTTTTGATATATGGGAAATCCTGAATGCAGTACACACAACCATGATGCCAAAATTCTAAATATATGTATTTATCTTTTGTGATTGACTTCAGGTCAGATTTATTATTTAATGTATCAATCAAGTTTATAGCAGGAAAAATATTACCATTTTCAACAGACTTATGCAATTTAATTTTTTTGGACACAGCATGGCCTAAATAACTTTCTTTTAAAGCATCATTGAAATTATTAAACGTTTTTTCATACAAATCTTTGTAACCATATATAGATAAATACAATTCCATTAATGCCATTTTTGAATCAGGATTCAATACTGAATAATAATATAATAAGGAATCATTATTTCGACCGGGATTCTTTACTTTCAAAGAGTTATTAAAGTTTGTATATTTTTGGAAATTTTCATTAAAACTTGCGCCATCTGATATTACATCAATTATATCACCTGTGATTTTGATGCTGACATTTTGGAGCCCTGAATCAATATAAAAGGGATTTGAAATTAACAAATTATTGTCCATTTCAACAAAAAGCCTTACTAAACAGGGATTCTTTATTTTACCTTTAAATGAAAATACATCAGTTTCAATCTGAGACGTATTGTTCTCGAAATCGACAAATGTATCTATGTCTGATGAATGGATTGATATTATGGTAAAAGGGAAATTTTTTACTATTCCTTTGATCATGAATGAATCAGTAAACCCAAAACATTGAATTGTAAAAATAAGTGCAAAAAACGTGAATAACTTCAGAATTATTTTCTTTATGTATGATTTAGATAATGTAAGGCTGATTATAAAATCCTTGATCAACTAGTTTGGTTTCCACCAGTGTTAAAATATAATTTGATACAAATATATATTCTTTTTCTGATACAAATCAGATTTTGTTTTCAGTAATCTCTAGGTTGAGAACAATCTGAACTGCTCCAAAACCCTTCACCTGACATTACATAACATAGATTAAATGGACTTAAAATGCCTCACTATAGGCTTTTTGTAGTTTGTTGAAATAAAAAACCCCTGCGATCAATAGATATCACAGAGGCTGACATGTTTTCGGAATGAGATATTAAATATATTTCAAATATGATGCCAATTGTACAACACCATCAAACTATTTTATAAAATATTGCCATTTTTATTGTTCTGAAGGGTTGACCTTCTCGATATCCTCTTCAATAGTCCGCAGTTTTGCCTTACAAAATTCTGTTAGCTCAGCAGCTCTTTTCAGCATATCACTCAATTGATCAAGTCCTGTATCTTCTGATTGCAAGTCATTAAGGATTTTGCTCAATTCTGCAAAAGCAGCATCATATGTCAATTTTTTACTCATTTTTTTGATATTTTAATAGTGGCATCTGCAAATTGTATTTCTACTGCATCTTTTACTTCAAACTGATTGGCCCTTGTTAGAATTTTATTGTTTTGCTTGATGATGGCGTATCCGCGACGTAGCACCACTGCAGGATCAGACATACTGATTTGCTGGCCTGCTAGTTGGAGCTGCTGAAGATGAAATTTTACTTTATTTTTGGCTGCCAGCATGATTTGTTGGTAAGTGACATCGATATTGGAGTGATGTTTTCTGAGTATATCTGCCGGAAGAAACTTTACCAATTGCACCATTGATGCCAGGGTTACTTCCTGATTTTTTATCATTTGTCTGGCTATCTGAATGATCCACCTGCTGGCTTCGATGACAGATGACTCAAAGTCAAGGTTATGTTCGATGAGGTAGTCTGCCACCGCTGTAGGAGTCTTTAATGATTGATATGCAGCGGCATCTGCGACTGTACTGTCTATATCATGGCCAATACCCGTAATCACAGGTACTCTTGCTCTTGCGATCGCAGTCCCGATATTGTAATTGTCAAACCACGCGAGATCAGGCTTGGAACCACCACCTCTTATGATCAGAATACAATCGTACGGAGTGACTTTCTCACGAATCGACTTCATCGCCTGGCATACATCTCTTTCAGTATTGAGACCTTGCAGTGCCGTTTCGAATAAATGAATTTCATACTTATAACCATAACTATTACCCTGTAAATGATTGATAAAGTCGATATATCCTGCAGCATTGGGCGATGAGATGACAGCAATTGTCTGAATCACCCGGGGTAAATCCGTAAGTTTGTTAAGATGCAATAATCCTTCATCGCTGAGTTGCTGGAGGATCTTCTGCCTTTTCATCTCCATCTGACCGATGGTATATGCCGGATCTATATCTTCAATGATCAGCTTCATACCATACTTTTCGCTGAACTCCACCTGCACTTTTAATGAGACATTGGTCCCTTGTGCGAGTAAGGATGGCAACAAGGTGCCAAGCTTATTTTTCAGAAATAGGTAGGATTTATACCAGATATTGGCAGAAATCTGAGCTTTTATTTCATCTGATCCTTCGTCATGATGTACGAGATCGAGATATACATTACCTCTTACTTCCTTTATTTGAGCTATTTCGCAGTGTACCCAGATGGGTTCAGGAAAATTAAGTGCAATCACCCTCCTGATATATTCGTTGAGTTCGTATAACGAGTATGATGAAGGCATAGGTTGGGTTGTATAAATTATTCAAATTACTCCAATGTAAATCAAGTCATCTTCGGATGACAGAAATAGCGTCAAACTGTTGATTCCGGTTTTCAGGCGATCATCTTTCTGACCAGATCAGCCGCTTCCTGCAGTTGAATGGCTGAATGTACTTCCAATCCACTATTGTCAATCAACTCTTTTGCGATATCAGCATTAGTTCCCTGGAGTCTGACTATGATCGGAACAGTGATATTGCCCATATTTTTATATGCATCAACTACGCCTTGAGCTACGCGATCACACCTGACTATACCACCAAAAATATTGATCAGGATGGCCTTGACACTAGGGTCTTTAAGTATAAGTCTGAAAGCTTGCTCCACTCTTGCGGCATCTGCAGTGCCTCCAACGTCGAGGAAATTGGCAGGTGATCCACCTGATAGCTTGATGATATCCATTGTAGCCATGGCAAGACCGGCACCATTGACCATACAACCTACATTACCATCGAGGTTTACATAATTAAGTCCGTAGCTTTTAGCTTCTACTTCAGTTGGGTCCTCTTCCCCAATATCTCTCATGGCTTCCAGTTCCGGATGACGGAAAAGTCCGTTATCGTCAAGTGTCACCTTACAATCTACGGCAATAATCCTGTCATCTCCTGTTTTCAGACAAGGATTGATTTCGAAAAGTGAAGCATCAGAACCGATAAAAGCTTTGTACAAATTTCCTATAAACTTTAGAAAATCTTTATATGCATTGCCGGAAAGTCCGAGATTAAAGGCAATGTTTCTTTTTTGGAAGTCTCTGAGACCCACCAACGGATCTATATATTCCTTATGTACAAGATGAGGTGTGTTTTCCGCCACTTCTTCTATATTCATCCCTCCTTCAGTGGAGTAAACGATCACATTTCTTTTTTTCTCCCTGTCCATAAGGATTGAAACATAATATTCTTTGCATGCTTCGAAGTCAGGGGCATAACAATCTTCAGCTATGAGTACTTTACGTACCAGTTTGCCTTCGCCTTCCATACCACCGGGTGTCTGTGGGGTTTTCAACATCATACCAAGGATATTGCTTGCATGCTGTTTAAGATCATCCATGTTTTTGGCGAGTTTTACACCGCCTCCTTTGCCCCTACCACCAGCATGAATTTGTGCTTTTACCACACAATACTCTGTACCTGTTTCGTTTTGAAGTCTTTCGTATCCTGCTACAGCCTCTTCAACTGTTTGAGCAACTATTCCTCTTTGGATAGCAACACCATAAGATGCCAGCATTTCTTTTCCCTGATATTCGTGTAAGTTCATACTATAATTTGGTTTGCCGCAAAAATAAAGTTTAATTATCTATTACCCAACAGAGCATCGATAAATATGGTAAAAAGAAAGATGATTGTGCAATTATTCTGGTATTACTTAAAATTTATCCAATAATTAAAACTAGGGTAAATCAAATAAATTAAAATAATATACTTTTGCTGTACAATTAAATTGGTAAGGTGAAAAAGGAAAGGATAACCATTTTCGTTTATTTGTTAATCTGTTTTATTGGTTTTAATAAAATAATTTCACAATCATCTGAAGTGTTTTTATATGAGACAGAAAATAACGGATATACTTATGTTGATAAAAATTTTCGACCTTTGATTAAAAGAACTTTTAAATTTGCAGGTAGATTCTTTGAGGATTTAGCAGTGGCTTCTCAGAATGGATATGTCGGCTATATAAATAAAAAAGGTCAATTTGTAATAAAACCTGAATTTGAATATGCCAATCCCTTTCATCATGGAGTTGCTCAAGTTTGGAAAAATGGAAAGCCATACCTTATAAATAAGAAAGGTAAAATTTTATTTGAACATAATTATCTTTTTTTTCATCATGCCAACATTGAATCTTTTGAGCCCATTTTTGTGGTTTCAACGCAATCATATAAATATGGAGTGATAGATAAGAATGGAAAAATCATTATTGACACTATATGTGATAAAATCAGGAAATTTAGAGATGGACTTACTGTTGTCAATGATAATGTTGTAATGAATCATAAAGGAAAAACAATTATACAATCCAGCAAATATTCGTGTATAGGAGATTTTCATTGCGGTAGAGCTTTTGTGAAACAGGAGGAATGGGGTGATTCATTGGTGGGGTACATTGACAAAAGAGGAACTATCCTTTTTAAAAAAGAAGTTAAATATCAATTTTATACTAATTGTTATTATAATAATTATTCTGATGATTTATTAGTATTAGAAACTAAAGATGGTTTTTATACTCTTTTTGATAAAAATGGAAAAGAAATCTATAAGAGTACTGAAGAAATTGTTTTGTTAAGAAGTGGTTACGCTGCCATTAAGGATTCAATTTATATGAGGATTATTGATGATTATGATTATAAAGGTATTTATAATATAATTAATAAAACAGGAGATTTAGTTTGCTATGATGCGGAAGATGTACTTGTTCAGGACAATAAATTACTTTTCGTGGAGGGTAATAAACTTAAAGACAAGCATGGAGTTATCAATAAAATGAAAAACTTACACACCAGTACTTCGTCAAAAGACTATTTTAGATGTAGGGAATATTTTATTCATAAGAATATTTTTTACATTGGTAAAAGAGAATCGGGAGATTATATAAAATGGTATTCACAAAATTCTAAATTTGATCAAGACTCACTACCTGATCTATACTATAATTGACCCACTAGGGTTTAAAAATGGATTATTATTTGTTGTTTTTGATATTGAAACCGAATCAGGGATGTGCTGGGGTTATTTAGATGAGCAAGGAAAAGTTGTATATAGAAACAGAAATGCTGGCTATTATCAGAAAGGAGTTAAAGAAAATATAAATTATCAGCAAACAACATATAATTATGAATTAAAAAAATTTGATTTAAAAAAGGACGTTAACAAAGGAAAAATTTCTTTGCTTATTGATACTACTCTTTACTTTATTCCTTATAACAACAATGGTAATGTATATAATCGAATTTGCCACAAAGTAAATATAATAAATGAAAATCTTGATACATTATATTTAGATCAGCATTATGATAAGCAAATAATAATACAAGCTAAGGATAGAATTGGAATTTGGAGGGAAATTTTTGATTATCCTCATGATCTTTATCCCGAATTACGTCCAATGAAGGTTAATAAATTGCCCCATCGGCAGTTTTGGGAATTTACAATTCCTAGCTACTCAGGAGGATTTAAAACAAAATTAAGAATTGTTTTCCGATACCAGAATGTTTACGATTTTGAGCATTGGTTTTGGAATGATGAAAGATCGCCTATTTTTTCAGGTGATGTGATTGAAGTATATAGCAATGAGATTGATTGTGAAATCAATGCATCACAATTTGTTCAGAAATATCAACAATTATTTGGCCAGGATTTTTATTTTAATAAGCGTTGGAGATTTGGCGATACTATAATAATTGAATAAAATACTATTAATTAAAGTTTAATTCTACTTTGTTAAATTTAATAATCAGATAATCAGTATATTGTAAATATTTTGTATATTTGTATTGTTGTTTTTTACCTGTCAAATATTCCTTACCTTTAGGAACGGCAGTAACAAAAACGACTTTTTTAAGAACACAAAAAACACCCTTTATGAAATTTTTCAGGTCGTCAAGGATGGCGATCTATTGTCGCATGTCATTGATTATCAATCTGTTTTCAAATTAAAGACCATTGACCTTTGCGAAAATTCCGTCAAATATCTTGAAGGTTTGTTCTGTGCAGAACGTTCCAAACGCAATATCGAACGAATGGTGGAGAAGTCAAAAGCGCACTATCAATCTCAACAACACTTTATCACAGACTCACCCTGGAGTGCTTCGCAACTCATGATGGACGTTGCTAAAAAAGTAAATTCAGATTTAGGAGATACAAAGCTTCAAGCTTTAAACATTGATGAAAATAGTAATAAAAAATCAGGTAAACACTCTGTTGGAGTTTCCAGACAATACAATGGAAATGAGGGTAAGATCGAAAATTCACAAACGGGAGTATTTGCTTCTTTAGGTAGTGGAGAAAAAGTAAGTTTGGTTAATGCTCGTTTATATCTTCCAAAGGAGTGGACAGATGATGAGAAAAGATGCATTAAGGCAGGTGTGCCAAAGAAAGACATTAAATATGCTACTAAGGTGCAACTTGCCATAGATCTGATTGAAGAATTGGACAACAATGGGATAGAATACGGATGGATAGGCGCAGATTCGCTGTATGGTCAGGGGTATGAATTTGCAAATACACTTGACAAAAAGGAAAGAAGTTTGTACTTGACGTAAAAACGAATCAACATATTTACCTTACAGAACCGGAAGTGTTGGTTGAAAAGCGAGTGACAAAAAAGGGTAAACAGATCGTTAAATTAACCAATGAACAAAAGTCAGTAAAAGTAGAAGATTACTATAAAACATTGATTAAGAATGATTTCACCCAAGTAGAATGGCGCAAAGGTACGAAAGGTTGGCTCAAAGCCTTGTTCCATATCCAAACAGTATGGGTCTGGGATACTAAATCGGAAAAACCTCAGAAAAGGACACTGATCATAAGAAAGGATAGTAACAAAATAAAATTCTCGTTGAGTAACTTTACAATAGAGGAAAAAAGCATTGAAGAATTAGCTTACATGCAAGGTCAGAGATATTGGATTGAGCGATCGTTTCAAGATAATATAGGAGAGTTAGGAATGGCCGACTATCAGGTGAGAAAATACAATTCATGGTATCACCACATGGCATTAGTGATGATGGCCATGCATTTTATTCTCAAAAAGCGGCAGGGAAAAAAGGAAGGAATACCACTACTATCAGCAAGAGATGTCAGGCTGCAGACTATTGCTTTACTCCTGTCTCAAGGTGTAAGCATGGAAGATGAAATAATACAGATGCTCCACAGGCACATACAGCGAGAAAAGGATATTCAACGGCACTTTAAAAATAATCAAACTGATAACCTGTATGAAGATTTTCCTGATAATTCCTAAGTTGACAAAGTAGAATTAATAGGTTTAAAATAAGATAATGCACAATAGAAATTTTCTTAGTTATTTAGCACTGGATTTGTCGGAATGGCGCCAATCAGTTAGTTCTATCACATTATAAAAGAGAATACCACAAAAACATTTGGCAGTATCGCAACTAATTACTAACTTAATGCGTTAATAATAAAAAAAGTTTGATAAATAGTTTTGCAGACAAGGAAACGGAAAAGATTTGGGAAGGCGAAAAGTCAAAAGTATTGCCAACCGAAATCCAACAAGTAGCTCGTAGAAAGCTTAGGATGATCAATAACGCAGAAAACTTCAATGATCTAAGAATTCCACCAGCAAACCGCTTAAAAAAACTCAAAGGTGAACTATCAGACTTTTATAGCATTCGAATCAATGATCAGTGGAGAATCATATTTAATTGGGAAAGTAATAACGCTAAAAACGTTCAAATAACAGATTATCATGAGTAAGTTAAACAATATACATCCAGGTGAAATTCTTGAAGAAGAATTCCTTAAACCAATGGGCATTACAGCTTATAAACTATCTCAAGCCATCGGTGTACCACAAACAAGAACAAGCCAAATCCTAAAAGGTCGAAGAAGGATAACAGCCGACACTGCCTTAAGACTTTCAAAGTTCTTTGGAACTTCATCCAAATTTTGGCTTGGACTTCAAAACGACTTCGATATTGAAGAAGAAATGCAAATAATCAACAAGGAATTGGAACAAATCGAAACAAAAAACGTGATAGAACAAGGGCTATGATGATAGATTCGCTATCGCTTCATCCATCCCATAGCCTTGGACGTTTAATATTTTTTTTTATTTGATTGATCAAACAGAAAAATCAAAATTGTTGTTTTGATACTATATAAAAAGAAAATTCCAATCAAATCCCTTTGACCTTATAGTGATGGTTTGGATCATCGACACTGATGATATTGGTATTTAAATAGTCTGTCTCTACCAGTCCATCCCTCAATCGGACGATTCGATGGGCATGATCAGCGATATCAGGCTCGTGAGTCACTATGATGACCGTATTTCCAGCCTGATGGATACGTTCAAATATTCCCATGATCTCTACGGAAGTTTTTGTATCCAGGTTACCTGTCGGTTCGTCAGCGAGTATGATAGCCGGGTCATTGACCAAAGCCCGGGCGATGGCGACTCTTTGTCTCTGACCGCCTGAAAGTTCATTGGGCTTATGCATCATCCTGTCACTGAGGCCAACTTTACCTAATGCTTCTTCGGCTTTTTCTATTCTTTTTTCTTTACTAAAACCTGCATAAACCAGAGGCAATGCTACGTTATCAAGAGCAGAAAGTCTAGGGAGTAAGTTGAATGTCTGAAATACAAAACCTATCTGCTTGTTTCTCACCTCTGCGAGATCGCTGTCTGACATGAGACTGACATCTATATCATTGAGGATATATTTTCCGGAAGTTGGACTGTCGAGACAACCTAATATGTTCATCAGCGTGGATTTTCCTGAACCGGATGGCCCCATAAGTGCTACGTACTCATTTTTACTGATAGTGAGTGATATACTTTTTAAAGCATTTATGATTTCATCACCCATTTTGTAGGATTTTGAAATTTTTTCGAGCGTGATCATTTTTTCAACCATGGCACCGTCAGTATATGATTAATTATTTTAAAAATTCAGACCGCTAAGATAAGTCCAATAATGTTATCAGCTACTTTTTTTTAGACAACATAGAGTTTTCACTCGTCAAAATGCCAAAATTTGAATCTAATCACTACTTTTGGAGGTTTTTACTGATAATCGGGTTATTCTCGAAATCAAGCAAAATAAATCGTATAAATCTGAGAATTTTAAGTTCATGAGCAATCTCAAACACATAGCCGTAGCAGGCAATATCGGAGCGGGTAAGACTACGTTGACTGAAATGCTTGCAAAACATTATGGATGGGAAGTTCAATTTGAAGATACCACTACCAATCCTTATCTCAGTGATTTTTATGAAGACATGAACCGATGGTCATTTAATCTCCAGATATATTTTTTAAATAGCAGATATCAGCAGGTGCTAGATATACGGAACGGCTTAAAAACGGTGGTGCAGGATAGAACTATATATGAAGACGCAAATATTTTTGCTCCAAACCTCCACGATATGCAGCTCATGTCATCACGTGATTTTGCCAACTATATTGAGCTTTTCAGGTTGATGTCATCACAGGTGGAACCACCTGATTTGCTTATTTATCTTAGATCAGGCATTCCTAAATTGGTACACCATATACATACCCGGGGTCGCGATTATGAGGGTAATATGAGCCTTGATTATCTCAAAAAGCTCAATGAACGATATGAAAAATGGATAGGAGGCTATACCTTGGGCAATCTACTGGTCATCAATAATGATAATCTGGATTTTAAAAATAATCCTGAAGACTTTGGATTAATCATAGAGAAGGTGGAAGCCGAAATTCATGGTCTGTTTACAAAATAAATCTGGTGCCATCTGAAAAGTTAGAAAAAACAAATGTATCAGGAGATTGTCAATCTTACCAACAAACATCATGTAACACTTGTAGCTGTTTCAAAAACCAAACCTATTGAAGAGATTGTAAAGTTATATGATCAGGGACAAAGGATATTTGGAGAAAACAAAGTGCAGGAGCTTGTACCCAAATATGAGGTGCTGCCCAAAGATATTAAATGGCATCTCATAGGACATCTGCAATCCAATAAGGTAAAGTATATTGCTCCTTTTGTGGCCATGATAGAATCAGTGGATAGCTTTGACCTCCTCAAAATAATTGATAAAGAGGCCCTTAAAAATAAAAGGATGATTCAGGTTTTGCTCCAGTTTCACATTGCCACAGAAGAGACAAAATTTGGCCTGGATATATCAGAAGCAAAAGACATGCTTGAGATACTAAAAACCAATCCTTTGTCAGGTGTGGAAATAAGGGGTGTGATGGGTATGGCATCATTTACTGACGAGATCGATCAGGTGAGAAGAGAATTCAAAAGCTTAAAGGATATATTCACTTTGTTGAAAAAGGAATATTTTCCAACCAACAGTGCATTTTGTGAGATATCTATGGGCATGTCCGGCGACTATAAAGAAGCTATTGCTGAAGGTTCTACAATGGTAAGAATAGGTAGTGCTATTTTTGGTACAAGAAGTTGAAAATAGCGTTGTGCGGATGTTTATGGGTGTATCCCTAAATTGCACTATATTATATAATTTTTAAGTTTCCAATTTAGTGGATTATCCTATTAGTTAAGAGTTAAAGGGTGGGACGTCTCAAGCGTAGCTTGACAGGCTCTTAAGGGAATGAGGGTTATTGGGAAGGTAATTTGGCTTTTCTTACCCCTGCCCCCTTATATGTTTGCATTTTAAAAATTAATGGTTTCAAGATAAACAAATAATTTATAACTTGGCGGTTGAAGGGGAACACCCCTTGATACTTAGATATCGTCCTTTAGTGTCCCTTTCGCCAAGCTTAATCATGAGGTATAACTTGATACATTGATATCGTATAACATAAGGGAATGTAAGGCTTGACACTTTTTTTAACACATTTTAAAGTAATTTATGTATGAAAGTTGGATTTGGAGGACTGGACGCAAGTAAAGGTTATTGTGATTTCAGTTTAATTTCCAAGGGTAATGAATTTACCAATCGCAGGATGAATTTTATTGATAATCAATCCGGTCTTGATGAACTCAAAAAGTCTTATCACAGGCACTTTTGTCTATTGATAAAATTTATTTGGCTATTGAAAGTACCGGTGGGTATGAAAACAATTGGTATAATCAATTGGTAAGTTTTGATAAGCGAATCATCATGTTCAGGATTAATCCGTTGCGGACACATCATGAGTCAAAAAAGAATATGCATCGCAATATTAATGACGCCATCAGTAGTGAAATTATAGCTAGGCATGTATCTGAAAATTATGAGGAACTAGAGAAAGCCAAGCCTAGATCCTTACATTTTTATACTGCGAAACAGATGCACAAAACTATACAAGGATTTATTAAACAAAAGACGAGAAATATCAACCAACTTGAGAAAGTAGTGTATAGTTGTATTCCTGGTCTTTTAACTTTTAGTAAAAATGGCATGCCAAAATACATGTATAAAGTACTTCAAAAGTATCCATCAAAGGCAAAGATATTAAATGCGAAAACAGCTTCATTGGCTAAAATCAAAGGGTTAACCATGGAGAAGGCTGAGGCCATCCAAAAAGCGGTGAAGCTAGATTCAGGGTCGGGTAATACGATACTTACTGAGCTGAATATTAAAACATTGGCCCAAACTATTAACTTATACTCCACCCAGATCAAAGAACTTCAATCAGAACTTGCTAAACACGGAGCCAACGACTTAGCGGATTTATTAGTCACAATTCCTGGTTGCGGCATCGAGTCAGCAGTGTCATTAAGCATAGAAATAGAAGATATAAATCGATTTAACAGTGCCGCATCACTTTGTTGCTATTTTGGAGTACACCCAGAAAACCATACAAGTGGTGATATATCAAAGAAACCTAAAATGAGCAAAAAAAGGAAGTAGTTCATATAGGGGTACAATATACATGGTAGCTAAAAATGCGATTATGTATGACCCTTATTTTAAAGAGGTATATTCAAATCAAAGAGCGAAAGGTAAGACCTATAACGATGCTTTAGGTGTAATAATGAACAAGTTAACAAGAGTGATCTATGGTATGCTTACAAACAAAGAGGCATACGATTCATCAAAACCTAAAACACAAAAAAACAAACCAGTAGACGCAGATCAGCAAATAGAGAAGTTGGAAAAAGAAACCGCAGATTATAAGGCAGAGCTAGAAAAGATGCAAAACGCACCAGTTTCTCGAAGAGCAGAAAATAAAATAAAAAAGGCAATGGAAGAGTCTCAAAACTCAATTGAAGAGTTGCGCACGAGATCAAAACCATTACCAAGTGCAAACATATAAATTTGTTTGAACTTGGTAATAAAAAACACCGCCAAATATTATAAAATCAACGGTATAACTAAAGGGGAATGCAGCGCTTTTATTAGGAGAATTTGGGTGGGACGTCTCAAGCTTAGCTTGACAGGCTCTTTAGGGATTGAGGGTAGCGGGCAGCTTAGACAATTTTAGTGCAAAAATGGGATACACCAATGTTTATGATGTATATTCCAAAGCTGATTCCTGGCTTTTCATTTTTTCCAGCATTTTCAACCCTTCCTGATATCCTAATTGATATATATGATCGATATTCCTACGGTCAAAAAGATTGAATTTGGATAATTCTCTTGGTTCAATAATGAGGTCACAGTGCTGAAATTTTAGATATGGTGTTGATGTAGTGCTTATACTAAAAGCTCGTTGCAATACTTTCAACGAAGTATTAAGATCACCAGCAGGTATTTCATTCAATGGGTTTACGTATACTCCGATTATTTTTTTACACTTTCCTATCAATGGTTCTACAGGAAAATTATTGATAATACCACCATCGCTATAGTAGGTATCATCAAGCCAAACCGGTGAAAAAATAAATGGAAAAGCACAGGATGCTAATACGGCTTTATTGAGTGGGCCACTTGAAAATGTAACTAATTTGCCTCTGAGCATATCAGTAGCGGAAATATATAAAGGCATTTCCAGTTCTTCGTAGGTTTGTTGCTTTATATATTCATTGATATAAACTATCATTTTGTCAGAATCAAGAAGTCCCGGTTTTTTATAGGAATAGTGCGCCAATGAAAAAAGTCTTGGTCTTTTGAACAGGTTTAACATATCTTCACAACTGAGACCGGATGCATAACATGCTGCAACCAGTGCTCCGGCACTCACTCCTGAAACAATATCTGGTCTAATACCGCTTTCTTCCATGGCTTTCAGTACACCGATGTGGGCTACTCCTCGGAATCCTCCGCCGGAAAGAACCAAACCTATATTATATTCTTCTTTTCTAGTCATTTTTTGGATTTTAATAAGTTAGTAATGAACATGTAGCTTTAGTTATAAAATTGTATAAATCCTCCTTCTAAAATAGTAAACGTTTTTTTGACTTAAAATGTCTGTTGAAGTCTGATCAAAATTGTTAATAGTCCTTCAATAATGCTTACAAATTGTTAAGAGTCGATCTTAGTGCACCAAAAGACTCTGCCTTCTCATCTTTCCTTTCATAATTCACTGATAAATAGAACACCATGAAACATTTCCTGTTGCTTACTTTTATGACTATGTTGATAGGAGTCACGGCCTGTAAAAATCAAAGTGCTGAGTCACCGAAGGTAGATTTAAATGACCTTGTTTTAGAAGAAGAAGTGAACGGTACTCGAACTGCAGAACCTGCTAAATCTGAAGAAGTTTTTCAAAATACAAGAAAGCTGATCAAAACAGGTACTCTGACATTTGAATCCGATGATCTACCTGCTTCTGCAAAACTCATCAAAAAGCTGGTTGCTGAAGTCAACGGGTATGTCTCCTCCGATCAAACCACTGCATATCACCATCGTACAGATCAAACCATGACCCTGAGAATACCTTCTGACAAGTTTGATACACTCATAGATCAAATCACACTACATGCCAAAAAAACTGAATCAAAAAACATGTCTGTTCAGGATGTAAGCGAAGAATTTGTGGATGTAGCAGCCCGACTCACTGCCAAAAAAGAAATCGAAAAAAGATACATTCAAATCCTGTCAAAAGCAGCAAAAGTGGATGACATCTTAAAAATAGAGTCAGAATTGGGAAGTATTCGTACTGAAATAGAATCCATCGAAGGACGATTAAAATATCTACAGAATCAAACTTCGATGAGTACTATCCATGTTACATTTTATCAGACCAAACAGTTTGTATCTGAAACGCCATTCTTCAGTAAACTTAAAAATGCAATCTCAGATGGATGGAATATGGTTGTATCCTTTACCTTAGGCTTGATTCAATTTTGGCCGTTTATTATTATCCTATCCCTGATCTTATTTTATTTCAGAAGGCGTTACAAGAGTTGAGTCTTCAAAATCCATGACTTTCACCATTTCTTTTGTACGAAAGCAAACTTGCTAAGAATTGCCTAATACAGCCTCCCCATTTCGTATATCATATTGGATCTGCCCACAATCAAAGGGTCGATTTTGCCGATGGTGGCAGTATCTTTATTATCGTAGGGGATCTTGTGAAGAAAAAACCTCATAGCATTGAGCCTGGCCCTTTTTTTACAATCGGATTTTACCACGGTCCAGGGAGCATCAGAAGTGTCCGTATGATAAAACATTTTTTCTTTGGCTTCAGTATATTCATCCCACTTGTTGAGTGACGCTTTATCTATAGGTGATAGTTTCCATTGTTTCAAAGGGTGGGTTTCACGGTCTTTAAATCTTCTCTTTTGTTCATCACGACTTACTGAAAACCAAAATTTAATCAGGGTGATACCACTTCGCACCAGATTTCTTTCAAATTCAGGGGCTTGTCTCATAAATTCAAGATACTCTTCATTGGTACAAAAACCCATTACTCTTTCTACTCCTGCTCTGTTGTACCAGGAACGGTCGAAGAGTACAATCTCACCTTTAGTAGGAAGATGTTTGATATATCTTTGGAAATACCATTGTCCTCTTTCTTCTTCGGTAGGTTTTTCAAGTGCTACCACCCTTGCGCCCCTTGGATTGAGGTGTTCCATGATTCGTTTGATCGTACCTCCTTTACCCGCAGCATCACGTCCTTCATAGAGTATAATGACCCTTGCTCCGGTATTTTTCACCCAGGCCTGAAGTTTGAGCAATTCGACCTGAAGCTGGTACTTGTACATTTCATAGTTTTTGCGGGACATGAGATATTTGTAAGGATAGCCTCCATCCTGCCACTTTTCTGTAAGAATCAAATCTTTGTTAAGTATTTTTGAAGTAGATTTGTATTCTTCCATTAAAGTCTCGAGAATAAATTTTCGTTCACTTTCTGAATAGTTTTTCAAAAAAATTCTGGCTGTTTCTAATTTTTGATCATCAGGAACAGTACCCAATTTATCATTAAGTACAACGGCATTCTGAATCAGTTTTTTCCTTATTTTTCTATTGACAGTATCTGCCGTCTGGGCTGTTTGATCGTCAGAAATCAATGATATATCACCTTGATTGACAAGTCTGACCTTTTTATTGGCGAGTGCCTTGGTTTCGCTGATTTGATTACTTTTTTTTGACATAATGTAGTATCGAATATGGTTTGAAGAGTAAAACTAAAAATTAAAATTATTTCTACCTACAATACTAAAATAAATCGGGCAATGATTTTAGTCATACCCATAGCTTAAAAGTAAGTATGTCTAAAAAATGGTATAGTACCCTACCAAATATACAGACGAGAATTAATTTTTCTAATAATTCTGTCGCCATTATACTCAAAATTAGAGTATGTTTAAATTTTCATGTTTGAGCGAAAGTGAGCAAATTTAATTTTATGTAAGGCATATTTTGCAGTCGTAGCTGGTTGCTACAACAAAAAATATAACGCAACAGAAAATAAAATTTGCCGCTTGGAGCCAAATGATGAAACTTTAAACATACTCTTAATACAATAGTAGATGAGTTTTTCGCAAACCACTTTATTTTGAGTATAATTTTGACGTTTATTCCAAAATAAAGCTTACTGATTGAACATCGCGCGAATTGGTTCCCACCATAGCTTGAAACTCTCCTTTTTCGGTTTTATATTCCAGCAATTCATTATAAAACTTCAATAGATCTTCATCAATAGTAAACATTACCTTCTTGCTTTCGCCAGGCTGTAGAAAGATCTTCTGAAATCCTTTCAGCTCCTTAACGGGTCTGCTGATACTTCCCACAACATCCCGAATGTACATCTGCACAACTTCATGTCCTGCGACTTTTCCGGTATTTTTTACGGTGACTGTGACAGTAAGGGTTTTGCCTTTAGTCATTTTTGTTGCGCTGATGTCAGGTTTTCCATATTCAAATGTTGTATACGACAATCCGTAACCGAATGGTATAAGTGGCTCATTGGGTGCATCCAGATAATTGGTTCTGAATTTGGGTTGATGCGGTAAATTAGGCCTGCCTGTATTGAGCACACTGTGATACACTGGTATTTGGCCTACATTGACAGGAAAAGATGTGGTCAGTTTTCCACCGGGATTGACATCACCAAAGATAACATCTGCCACTGCATTGCCACCTTCTGTTCCACCACACCATACTTCAAGCACTGCATTCATATCTCTCATCTCATCAGCGATCACCATGGGTCGACCGTTGTACAAAACCATGACTACCGGCTTGCCTGTGGCTTTCAAAGCTGCCAACAATTTTTTTTGTGAAGGTTGTAAACTGATATCTGTCATGCTGGAAGCCTCACCTGACATATCAGCCGCTTCACCCATGACCGCTACGATGACATCTGACTTTTGAGCGACTTCGATAGCTTCTCTGATCATTTCGTCAGCGGGTCGGGCATCTATCACTATCTCTTCGCCAAAAGCATTGACGCGTTTTGCGAAATCTCTATCATCGGAGATGTTGGCACCTTTGGCATACATTATATTTGTTGGATTTGTTGATAGGTTTTTGATGCCTTCTATGACTGTGACTGCCTTTTCGTGATCGCCTGAGACGCTCCACGTACCCAGCATATTCCTTCGGCTATCTGCCAATGGTCCCACCAATGCAATTTTTACACCTTTTTTTAGTGGAAGTATATTGTTTTCATTTTTTAGCAAAACAAAGGATGCGGCAGCTGCTTTTCTTGCAAATGCCCTGTTTTCAGCAGACATGATTTCTGTCGCAGCCCTTTTTTCATCAAAATACTTATATGGATCATCCAAAAGTCCCAATCTTTCTTTGGCCATCAAAATACGGATACAAGCCTGATCAATATCCTTGTTTGTTACCTTGCCTTCATTCAGCGATTTTTTGAGTGTAGTGAGAAATCCCTCGCCTACCATTTCCATATCCACATTGGCCTGTAATGACTGACGGGACACTTCCTGAAAATCACCGGTACCGTGTTCTATCATCTCCAGTACAGATGTATAGTCAGTCACCACAAAACCATCAAATTTCCATTTTTTGCGTAAAACATCAGTGAATAAAAATTTACTTCCCGATGCAGGTACATAGTCCACAACATTGAATGAAGTCATGACTGAACCGACACCTGCTTTGACCGCTGCATGGTATGGTGGCAAATACTCGTTAAACATACGCAACTTACTCATATCCACTGTATTGTAATCGCGCCCACCCTCAGCGGCTCCATAAAGGGCAAAGTGCTTCACACAAGCCATCATAGTAGTAGGATCAGTCAGATCTTTCCCCTGATACCCTCTGACCATAGCCGATGCAATTGTTGAACCCAAGAAAGGATCTTCCCCTGCACTTTCAGCGATCCTACCCCATCTGGGATCCCGTGCGATGTCCACCATAGGACTGAATGCCCACATGATCCCATCAGCTGTGGCCTCTCTGGCAGCAATACGAGCTGACTGTTCAATCATTTCTATATCCCAGGTGCAAGATAATCCCAATGGTATCGGAAATATAGTCTGATGACCATGGATGACATCCATGCCTATCAGAATCGGAATACCCAATCGACTGTTTTTTACTGCCATTTCCTGCGCTTCACGGGCTTTTGCGGCACCTCTGATACCAAAGATTCCTCCTATCTGACCATTTTTCATCTTGGATTCTACATCTTTACTGACTATCTCACCTGTGACAGTACCTCCCGGAGTAATAAGATTGAGCTGACCTATTTTTTCATCTATTGTCATTTTGGTCATCAAATTGGCTACTTTGGCTGATGCTCCCAGAGACTGATAATATGTAAGACCGGTTCCTTTTTTTGATATATTCTTTTGAGCTGAAGAAGAAATAAACATTATTGGGACCATTATTAGGGTCAATAAATATTGAAATGATTTATTTGTCATTGTTCTAAAAATTTATTTGATTATTTGTTATACTTAAACCCTAATCGTTTGAGTCCTGTTTTTACATCATTATTGCGCATAAATAATTTCCAAAGCAATCCTGATCTATAGTTTTCGATCATGACAGGGATTGGGCCTTGATCTATAGCAAGATATCTAGGCAAGTACCAGTTATGTTGTTCTGAGAAAGCATCATAAGGTCCATATTCTCCAATGTATTCCTTTTTATCGATATACAAATGCCTAATAAAGGCCATACTTTCCATGGGTGTATAAGGTATTGATGAAATAGCAGCAGTTGGCGAAATTACACATAAATCCTCATTGGGCTGATGACCCGCGTATCCCTTCATCGAGTAACTAGATGTAAGACCCCAATTTAATGCGCTGTATCCCTTGCATTTATTAGGGTTTTTGATAGCATGCTGATGATGTATAAGTGCATGATTTCTATTGAGTAATCCATAATCTGCAAATTGGTCTATCAATCCGTTTGGATCCAAACCTAGATAAGAGTAATGTGCCCAGAAAAGTGGCCCTACCGGATCATTTGAATGTTCGTAATGATTTAATACAGTTTTTATTCCATACAAGGTAGTATCCTTTTTAATATTCCCATGTAGTGCCCAGCCTTGCTCATATACTTCTTTGCTGATAGGAAAGGTAGGTGATGCAGCAGCCAAAATGTACATAATAAGGCATTCATTGTATCCACCAACCGGAAAGTTCATTTCCCAACCGTAGTTTGGTGACCAATGCCAGTACAATGTATTTTTACCTTGTGTGTACCAATTCCATTCTATGCCTCTCCACAATGTATCTATCTTAGAAACAAGTAATTTTTCTTTTGGATTAGTGCCATTGAAGTATTCCGCTACGGCAAGCAAACCTTGAACCATAAAAGCAGTCTCGACAAGATCCCCTCCATCATCTTTTTTGCTGAATGGTTGGACTTTTCCTGTTCTACCATCCAACCAGTGGGGCCAGGCACCATGAAAACGATCCGCTTTTTCTAAAAAAGCAATATTTTTTAAAAATCTGTCTAATGCCTCTTCTTTTTTGATAAAGCCTCTTTCTATACCTGCTAAAATAGCCATAAAACCAAAACCACTACCACCTGTGGTGATGATATGCTGATCATTTTGAGGATAGATACCATCCAAATGCACACGCTCACAAGCCATGCCTGAGTTAGGTTCTGCACCTTCCCAAAAATATTTTATAGTCTGTTTTTGTACAAGATCCAACAATTGGTTATCAGAGAGATTAGAATAGTTACCTTGGTGCTCACCTACATTCTTATGAACGCTATCTGCAGAAGTTTGTACTTTTTTATTGCAAGAAAAGCAACTCAAAACTAAAAACAATACTGTACTATAAAACCGCATATTTATTTACTTTTTCACATTAATTACTAAATTCCAATTTTTTCAAACCTTGCAGTATGTCTTTATCTTTCATAAAATGGTGCCACAAGAGTCCACTTTTATAATTTTCCATCATGATAATGATTGGTCCCTGATCAATAGCAAGATGCGAAGAAGCAAACCAGGTTTCAGATAGATTAAAAGCATCGACAAAACCATATTCCTTCCATATTTTATCACCCAAGGTATAGTAGAAAAACTCCATAGCTTTGATAGATGCATCAGGTGTATATGGCATGGAAGAAAGTGCTGCTGTAGGAGAGATTACACCTAAATCATTGCCTGGTGAATGAGCTGAATAACCTTTGTGATTGTCACTGGCAGTGAGCCCCCAACAAGATGCCGAATAGCCTGAATATTTTTTGGGGTTGGCTTTGCAATATTCCCAATTTATCAAACTGTGGTTGGTGTTTTGCTCCCAATAATTAGCATATTTATCAGAAAGTTTTCTGGGGTCTAAGCCCAAAAAAGAGTAATGAGCGAAAAATAAAGGTCCTCCAAAATCATAGCCCAAAGGTAATTTAATACCAAAGAATGATTTGTTATTGATCATTTGACCCTTTCGAGCCCAAGCATTATCATAAAGTGTCTTTGTAATAGGGAAAGTTGGTGAAGAAGCGGCCAATACATATACTATCAGACTTTCATTCCATCCGGCTATGGGCAGGTTGATCAAAAAACCCTTATCCGGTGACCAATGCCATAATAACTTTTCATTATTGCCTTGTATAAACCAGGTCCATTCTACCTCTTCCCAAAGCTTTGTAATTCTGTTTATCAGTATCGTATTCTGAGGTGCTTTGTCTGAAAGATATTGCCTGAAAGTGAGTAAACCCTGCATCATCAAAGCAGTTTCCACTAAATCCGCTCCATTGTCATTTGTACTAAAAGGAATGGTTTTACCTGTAACTCCATTGATCCAATGCGGCCAAACACCATGAAATCGGTCAGCTTTCTCAAGAAAATTTACTATTTTGTCTACTCTTCCTATTCCTTCAGTCCTGGTGATAAAGTTTTTTTCGATACCAACTATAATTGCCATAACCCCAAAACCACTTCCACCCGTTGTTACCAGGTTATCAGAATTAATCCGCTCGCGTATCATCCCTGACTGAGGGTGTGCATAATCCCAAAAATATTTAAAAGTTTCTTTCTGGACTTTAGTGATTAATTCGTCAGTAGAAATTACAGGAAACTTTCGGGCTGTGTCTATGACAGTAATAAAATCTTGAGATACGCCATTAAAATTTTCATTATTTTTACCTTTCAACGATGTATTGATACTTAAGGTATATTTTTTTAAATGATCAAAGTTTTGTTTTGGTTTGATGATTAATTTTTGCTCATTGCTACTAAGCGTTAGAATTAAATCCTGAAAGCTCAATGGTGAAAATGTAAGGGCAGCATTAAGCGAAATTCTATTTATTGGCGCTGAAAACTCTACAAATATACTATCTTGTATATTGAGGTCAAATATCTGTCCAAAACTACCAATTTCTTTATTGCCATAAATAATTCTTTGTACTTTTATCTCTCCGTTAACCGTAGAAAATGAAAAGCTATATCCTTGAAAAGAATTTTTATTGTTGTCTTTCAATTGATTTTTGATGGTCAAAACGTAGGTAGACCTTGCATCCCAAAAAGTATTTGGAGCTATGGATATGGTTTGATTTTGATCAGAAAAACTAAGATTCAAAGGTACATTTTGACCGTTTTTTGTAATCACAACATTTCCGGATACAGTTGTGATGTCCAGCGGTGATGAAAATGTACAAACTATCGATTGATCTAGCTGTACATCTGCTAAAGTATTTAAAGATAAAATGGATTGGACTCCGATAAAAATGTTTTTTATAGAAAAGGATTCAAAATTTTCTTTTTTTGAACATTTTTGAAAAAAAATGAAGTTAAAAAGTGCAAAAAGCAATAAATATTTACCCAAGCTTTTTTGATTTTTGACCTTCATTTATATAAAACTTAAATATACTAAATAGGTGAAAAAGAGAGTAGTAATGTTAGGAAATTACTACCAATGTCGTTTAAATAAGGAATTTTTCTTTGTTTTTACCCTATCTATATCTTTCCCTTACAAGGGAAAGACTTTATAAAGATGTCTTAACTAAGCGACATTGAAATTACTACTCTCTATTTATTAGAAGATATTATTTATTTCCGTCTTGAAATATTTTCCTTACTTCAGCTCTTGACAATTCTTTGTTAAAAACTCTGAACTCATCGAGTTTACTTAAATCAGACATGTGACCCCACTCTGTAAATCTTGGGACTCCAGACATGATCGACAGAATATCACACCCATCCCAATTGACCGGTCCTGCTTTGACTTTGGTTGCTACATTACCATTTATAAAAACAGCAGAAGAATCAGGACTGATTGTAAATGCTAAATGAACCCAAGTATTTTGAGCAGGATCAACATCGGCTGCGGCACCTCCGTCAACCCAGCTGTCAGCTGTTCCATTGCCCACATTCAGCTTAAAACGTTGCTTGCCTCCTGCATTTTCTCTAAAAAATCTAAAACCATTTTTTCTATTATTTGGAGCTGTAGGATTAGCAGTATCCGGTGGCCCCATTACTAAGATCCCGGCTCGATCAGGAGTAGCATTGACCCTCATCCACATCGAAGCACTAAAAGAAGCTGATTTGAGATCATTTGTTGCGAAGGATAAGTAGCCTCCTGTGGCACCTTGGTATGACTTTTCTCCTTTGAACGCATCTGTGGCTGTTAATGTAGGACTACCAACTTTGGTAGCTTCAGTATTGGAAAGTAGATCTTTGAAGCTTTCATCAAAGCTCATATACATTTTTTCGCCATCATACTTTGGTACATAACCTACGACAGTGCCGGATTCTGTTTTTATCACATTAGCAATATCATTTGCTGATAATGATCTATTATAAATTCTCAATTCATCCATGATACTCTCATCTGATGCGTGCCCCCATTCAGTAAATCTTGGTAATCCAGACATGATGGATAAGACATCACAACCATCCCAGTTTACTCCACCGGTTAAAGCACTTGTTCGGACAACTTTACCATTGATATAAACACTTGCTTCTGTCCTTGATATAGTAATAGCAAAATGATTCCAGACATTTACAGTAGGGTCTACATCAGCCGCAGTACCACCATCTACCCAAGTATCTGCAGTACCATTACCTACATTCAGCTTAAATCGTTGCTTGCCTCCCGCGTTTTCTCTAAAAAATCTAAAACCACTTTTTCTGTTATTTTGAAAAGCTGTGCTATTCGGATCCGGAGGCCCCATCACTAATATGCCTGCTCTGTCGGGACTCGCATTGACTTTCATCCAAAAAGTAGCTGAAAATTCAGGAGTCTTTAGTGTCGTAGTTGGAAATGTTACATAAGCATCCTTAGCACCTTTATAGGCATTGACTCCTGACCCTTTGATGATACTTTCATTGGCAAATGTCGGAGATCCGATTTTTGTACCTGATCTCAAATTGATCAAATCTATATAATCATTGTCAAAAGGTACATACATTGTCTCACCAGCAAATAATGGAGTATATGGCGCTTCTTTTTCGAAGTTTACGACTTGGGTAGTTGTCTTACCTGAATTGTCAGTAGCACTAATAGTAAGCTTATGAAGACCTGTTGTAATGCCATCTATTTTTATTTCCCCAACAAATCTTCTATAGTCTTTAAACTGACTTATTGTGGTAACATCTTTATTGTCTAAATTTACTTTTACTTCTTTGATCTCAATATCATCGGAAACCTCAAATATCGAATTGATGGAAATCACAGGCTCAAGAACCTTAATTTTTGTCCCTTCCACTGGATAAGTCATTTTTATTACGTGAACAGTGGCATCAGCTCCAGGTGTAAGTGAAGTAATATCATCATAATCATCTTTACACCCTATGACTATTATAAAGAGACCAATGATTATGGATAAGATTTTAATTGATTTTATATTTTTCATTTTATCAAAATTTAAATTGTATTATAAAAATTTAATGATTATGGATTGTTCAAAATAGGTAATAAATCTACTTGTGCAGTAGGATATGGAAGAAAAGTCTTTTCAGTAGTGAATGTACGACCTTCGTGTGTTAACTCATTTGATTTTCCTAATCTTACCATGTCATAATATCTGGTGCCCCATTCTGTGGCTAACTCAGCATACTTTTCATTGATTACTTGATCTAAGGTAACATTGGTCAGCGGTGTGAGTCCAGCTCGTGATCTGACCAAATTTACAGCTTGATCTGCTGATATCCCAGTACTATTGGCACCTTGTTTGATAGCTTCGGCATGCATCAATAAAATCTCTGCATATCTGATACATGTAAGGTTTTTGTTGCTGCCATAATCGGTTCTTCCGGGTATCAACTGCTTGGAAGGTAAATAAAACTTACCACTTGCAAACTTAGCTCTGGGATAATTATTGAATCTATCGCCATCTCTCGTTGTATTAGTGACAAAAGCCGGAAGACTTGCGTATTTTGGATCTTTCTTTAGTTCGTCAATACCTGCCGGGGTAAAGATTACAGAAGTCTCCAGCCTTACAGTTTCTCCTCGATCCAGCATAAATTTGATGTACTTTAATGTAGGTTCATAAAATCCCCATCCACCATTAGCGGTAGCCACTGCAGGTGTCCAGCTTTGTGGTCCAAAGAATGCCCAAAGATAATTTCTTGAGGCACCTACTCCGGTTTTGAAGTCAGAAAACTGAAACTCGAGCAAATTTTCATTACTCAGTTTACCAGGCACCTTAAATAATTGATAAAAATCAGTATGAAGAGCATATTTGCCTGATGCGATAATTTTGCTGGTAGCATCGGCTACTTTTTGATATTGTTTTAATTCCTGACTCGACAGTGCTTTCATAGCTAAAGCAGTATACTTGGTAATACCTCCGGGTACATCTGTTCTCTTATTGGGATGTAAGTCCGGAAGTATGGATTCTACTTCGTCCATCTCTTTTGCTATGAATCCCATAACATCATCCTTTGTAGGAACGGAAGTTGCTGTTAACAATTCTTCAGGCTTTGAGCCAATAGGAATAAAGACTTTACCCCAAACCCTTGACAATTGAAATAAAAGAAAAGAACGCATGACCTTACACTCAGCTATATATTGCGCTGCAAGAACCGGATTACCTCCGGCATCTCTGTACTTTCCAATCTCTTCAATAGCTGTATTTATTCTAAAAATGTCTGAATAATAGGTTTGCCAAAGTGAATTGTACATCCAATAGCCCTTGTCGTAGTTATAAAAATCTGTATCGGCAAAAGGTTGTTGGTCACCTAAACCTCCATGATTGACATCATCACCTCTTACAGCAATAAGTGGAAACTGTTCCCAACCTCTGCTTTGAAATGATGCATAGGCCCCAATTAATGGCTGGATCATAGCTTTAGAATCGGTATAATCAATGGACTCTGTAAAATTTTGATTTTCCAAAGGATTATTTACAAGGTCGGAGCAAGATGTAAACATCAAAATCGCTCCAAATGTAAGGATAAGATATTTTTTTATTATATTTTTCATCTTTTTATTTTTATTTGTTTTTTAATGGTCAGATCGAATTCGCCGTGGCTAATAAAAAATAATCATTGTGGTTTGTACCCGCCTGAACACTTTAGTCGTGCAGGTAAAATAAACCATGATTATTTTTTATGTCGATTTCATGACTTTATTTTTTAAATTTATTAAAATTTGATATTGAGTCCCATGGTATAAATTGCCGGTATTGGATGGGTGCTGTTGTCTATACCGTTTTGTACTTCCGGACTAAAACCATTGTAGTCAAAAAGTGTAAGCGGTCTTTCAGCAGTAGCATTTATTCTTATCTCAGGCAAACCATTAAATAATTTACCTTTTTTAATGGTATAAGATAATGTCACATTCTGAATCCTAAAAAAGTCGCCATCCTCCACGAAAAAAGTACTCATTTTTTGATTCCAACCTTTACGTCTTCCTTTAGCTGAAGTGTATGAATCAGATGTGCCTTCACCATGCCATCTGTTATCTACTAAGTCAGCATCTATATTCTGGTCATTCGTAAAAATAACCTGACCCCTATTTCTATTTAATATCTGATTTCCACCTTGTCCATAAAAATTGACAGAAAGATCAATCGCTTTATAACCTACTGAAATGTCACCACCATAAGTGAAGCTAGGCAGAAATGATCCGATGATACCTCGATCTAAATCATCAATTACTTTGTCTCCATTGCGATCTACATATTTAAAATCTCCAGGCTCCAGTTTATTGGCTTTAGCAATCGGATCTGCTTCGATTTCTGCTTGATTTTGATATACCCCTGCTACTTCCCAGCCATAGAATGCCAAAAGTGATTGACCTACGATAGATCTTTGTCTAAACTCCGCAGTACCACCATCTATATACTCTTGACCTGATAGACTTATTACCTTATTTTTTAGAGTTGAAAAGTTACCTCCGATAGCATACCTAAAATTTTCAGTTAAACTTTCACTCCATCTCAAACCTAATTCCACACCAGAATTTTGGATGACACCGGCACTCCTTCTAAAAGTTGCCCCTGTAAGCGGTGCAGTAATTCTGATTTGAGCATCATTGGTTTTTCTTACATAATAGTCGGCTTCAATGGAGAGCTTTTGATCAAATGCAAAGGCAGATAGTCCTACATTTGTTTCTGCAACCCGCTCCCATCTTAAGAAGTCGAACGTATTAGATGAAACTGTACCTGTCACCAATTGGTCATTGATGCTTGTTGTAACTAAACTTGTAGTATTGCTTCCGTCACTAAATGGTACTTTATCATTCCCTAAAACACCCCAACTTCCACGCAATTTTAGATAATCAACCACATTGTTCTTAAAGAAACCTTCTTGTGATACAACCCATCCTAAGCCCACAGATGGAAAATACCCAAACTTCTCCTGATATTTGTTTGTGCCATCAGCTCTGTAGGTACCATACAGGATATATTTATTTTTAAAATTGTAGGACAATCGTCCAAAGTATGACATTCCATAAAACCTGGAGCCGCCATCACCCACATCTCCATCTTTGATATCTGTCACCGGCGTACTATTTTCCAGATACCAGGTGCTTTTATCTTGATAAGGGAAGTCGTTGCCTTTTAGCGATAAAGTTTCAAACGCTTCATCCCTAAATGAAGTACCGCCAAGAATTGTAAAATTATGATTATTTACTTTTTTGTTGTAAGTTAGAGTATTGTCCCAAATTTGATTAAATCCAGTACCCACTCTTTTGATTAGATTTGATTGATTACGCTGTAAGCCAGTAGAAACAAAGTACGGAAGCCGAGCTTGTCTCGTATTTGTACCTGAGTATGCATAATTATATGCTGATTTGAATTCTAAGTCATCCATCAAGTCGATTTGTACAAACATATTGCCTAAGACTTGCCTGATCTTATCCCTCAAATCACTAAAATTCAAGGCTGGCATTGGATTTTGGCCATCTCTATATCCTATAGACTGAGCACTTGCAAAATTGATAGGAGTCGCTTTAGTGTTGGCTTCGTCGTATACCGGTAGTATTGGCACTGCAAAATACGCTTGTCCCCATGCACCATTTTCAGGATTTTGTTGTGTAGCATTGCTGAATACAACATTTGACCCTATAGTCATCCAATCCGTTGCTTTAAAATTTATTTTTCCTCTTAAATTGATTCGTTGATAATAATTTTCCATATTTAAGATACCATTTTGGTCCATATAGTTAAGACCCAAAGAATAGTTTGATTTATTAGATCCTCCGGATACATCCAAACTATGATTTTGCATTCTGGCTGGACGAGTCACTTCTTTATACCAATTGGTATTTACGTCAGGCAAATTGAAATTAGTTCTACTTCTACCAAATCTTTGCATGGCATTATCCACATATTGAATATCGGCCACTGATCCGGACTCTTTTGCAAAGGTGACAAATTGCTCAGCATTTGCCATCCTCAATACATTTTGAGCGACCTGTACTCCAGTATATCCGTCATAGCTTATTTGAGCTTTTTGCTCAAAGGATCCCGATTTAGTCTCAATTAATATAACACCGTTGGCAGCTCTCACGCCATATATAGCTGCAGCTGATGCATCTTTAAGTACTGATATAGTAGCAATATCAGACGGGCTTAAGAAGTCAATGTTGTCAAAAAACATACCGTCTACCACATATAGTGGTGAAGTGTTGTTTTCGTTATTGCCCAAGGCATTGTTCGGAAAAGAACCGATACCTCTTACTCTTACTGTAGCTCCTCTACCAGGTTGTCCCGAGCTTACTATTTGCAATCCTGCCACTTTACCTTGCAATGATTGCATTGCATTGGATGAAGGAGTCTTGAGTATCTCTTCAGTTCTTATTGTAGTTATGGAGCCTGTCAAATCTTTCGATTTTTGTGTACCATATCCTACGACAATCACTTCTTCCAAAACATTGTTTGACGTCTGTATTCCAAAGGAGAGACTAGGCTCGTCTGCGTAGGTGAAACTTAAGGTACTATAACCCAAGTAGGAAACTTCTAAATTATCACCCTTAGTCATTTCAAGTGAAAAACTGCCATCAATATCGGTTACAGTTCCCGAGCCTGTCTTTAAATTGACAATTGTTGCCCCGATGATAGCCTCATTTGTTTTTTGATCAAAAACATTTCCGGAAACCTTAGTTTGAGAAAACAGGACATGGCTCCCCAATAGCCAAATAGAAAATAAAATTTTAAATTTTAACATACTTTAATGATTTTGAAAATAAAGAAAAAAATCAATTAATCGTTCTTGCATCAAAACTATCGGCTTTTAAAAATGTTGACTGGCAAAAATGTTTTGAGTTAACATGAACTTGATGCAAATCTAAGATTATATACAAGTAAAGTAATGAATTTAACTACGCCATGACTACGCCAACTAAATTTTTATGGCTGAAAAAGTCTAATAAAATCAATGGTTCAGCTCATTTTTAATAATCTCCCGTATTGATTTCAAATATAATTCACAAAAAAATCATTTACATCTGTTTCTGTTGGCAAATGCATCTTTTTCCTCAGCCTGTATCGTTTGTTTTCAAGACCCCGAATGGAAATATTAAATAATGGAGCAATGTCCTTTGAAGCAAGATTCATGCGCAAGTAAGTCGCTAATTTTAAGTCATCAGCGCTCAGGTCAGGGTACTCTTTTTTAAGTTTGGACAAAAACACTTCGTGAACATCATTAAAGCTCACATCAAATAGTTTTTTATCGCTTTTTGTAGTTAAGTTTTCATTGATTTGTTTCATGAACATCTGGAAGTCTTTTCCGGTAAGTATGTGGTCTCCCGTTTTTCTGATTTCAATAAGTTCGTCTTTGATTTCCTGCAAAATCTCATTTTTTTGCACTAATTGCAATGTGGCATTGGCCAATTCTTTATTTTTAATCTGATTTTCACTGAGAAGTCGTTGATTTTCCAGTTGTATTTGGTGTTCACGTACCAGTCTGTCGTTTTCAAGTTGAAATCTCATTTTTTGACCTCTGAGTTTTCTGTCATAGTATTTATTAAGCAAGTAAAATAAAACTAATCCCAAAGCCAGATAAATGAGTTTTGCCAGAGTACTAAGATACCAAGGAGGCAATATCTCAAATGATACGGTTTTTTGAACATCATCATTCCTTTTAAGTTGCAGGATGTACTTGCCTGAACTTAAATTGGCAAAAGGGATAGAGCTGTGTTTTTCTATTTCTTTCCACTCATTTTGGTTGGGCAATAATTTGTATTCATACTTCTTACCTGCTCTAAAATCAAAATCAAAAAAATGAAAACTTAGATTTTTGGCTGTGTTTGGAATTTTGATGGTTGTATTGGATGTAGCAGTACATGTTTGTCCATTGTAGACGATGTTACAGTGGATGATGGTGTCATTTTTATGAAGATTATACTTTGAAGGATGTACTTTGTCCAATAAAAACCCATCATCCATACAATAAAGCAACTCTCCGTTTTGCAGATTGGCTATATTATGATAATCCTGATTGAAAGCATAAGGAAAATTTCTTAATGCTTTATCGTGATACATTCTGATAGCATAATCATTATAGATTTTAAGCCAGGTGGTATCTGTAATAGACCTTATATTAAACCCTTTGTTTTCACCTTCCATCACCGAAAAAGGAAGTAACTTATCATTAACTTCATCAAGATAATAATGTGCTTCATCATCTGAAACGATCATTTTTTTTCTAAAAATACTGACATCGAGATTATCATGATTAGTATCATCATTGAGGAAGGAGTATTTTTTTAAAAAACTGACTTTTTGAAATTCGGAATCAATGGATAATTTTGCCAACCCATTGTTAGGACCAGTGACCCATAAATTATTCCCTTTGATGTAAAATTTTTTAACAGGTCTGTTATACCCTTCTATTTTATGACTGAAACTGATATTTCCATTGTCCAAGCTGAAAAGTGATAAGCCCGTATAATTGCCCTGCAGTATAAAACTTTGATTGCCTCTTTTGATCACTTCATTATACCATCCTCCGGTTATATTGGACAATTTTGTGGCTTTATCGCCCCTGATCAGAAAACTTCCATCGTTGTGCCCGCAAAATATGCCATTTCGAACCGGGAAAAGATGCCATGTCTGCCCCTGGGTACCTTTAACGAGTTGAAAATCAGGAGGAGAAATCTGATTCCTTCTGGTTTTAAGATTGGAAAAATAAACTCCCTGGTTGGTTCCAAGGTAAAGTATGGAGTCATAAATAGTAGCGGTGTAAACAGAACCTATTAATCCTTTGACATCTCTGTATTGCAGGATATCATCGTTCAGATGGATCAAAGAAATACCTTTATCAAGACCAACCCACAAATTCTGGTCGGCATCTTCTTTTAGCGCCAGTATGGTATTGTTCTGAAGTCCGTTGGCAGTACTAATCCGAAATTTCATATTGCCTTCATCATCGAAAATCAATAAACCATCTCTTATGGTGCCAATCACAATATCTCCATTGGTCATTTTAAGGGCTTTATTGATCTGCACCTCTGAAAAATAGGGGTTATTTCTGGCTTTCCACGGCGTTAATTGTCCATTTTCATATTTAAATACACCATCGCTATTCGTAGTGATGAGCAATGAATGTGCACTTTTTCCGGGTAGTATGGCTGTGACTATTTTGTCTGCAAAATACTCAGAACCATTCAGCTGGACCGGCTGAAGATCGTCATTGATATAAAAAATTCCTTTGTCAAGAACCTGAATATATTTTTTCTTTTCAGCAACATGGAGGAACATGACGCTTCCGGGTAGTTCTATTTTCCTGAATCTGACTCCATCATAAGCCAATAATACTGAAAATGACTGAAAAAATACCACATCACCATACGAAGTGATATGCCATATCTCTTCATTTTCAATCAAACCCTTGGGCAATAATCCCGTCAGATTATGGTATGTTAGCTTTTTACAGTCTTCGTTAGTCCAATATCCCACTTCTCCATAAGCACCGGTATAAATCCTGTCTTTGTGATATAAAACAGATCTTACAATCTTTTTGGAATTCAATTTGTAGTTTTCCCATGAGTTTCCATTGAATGTCAGAAGGCCGTTTGTATTGCCAATATACATCATTTTGTCGCTTCCCTGCGCAATTGCCCAATTTTGATGATGTGCCTTGTAATACTGAGCGTCATAATTGGTGATGACAGGGACATGTTGGGCAAAAAAAGGTACACTGAAAAATATCAGAAGCCAAAAACCAATATATTTTATCAGACAAGTCATACCTTCCATTAAATTCGGTTGTAAATTTATTTGAAAATTTTGAATTGTTTTACATAATAAGAATTGATAAAATATATAAATTAGATATAATGACCTTTTTTTGTACACTCTCAGGCAAGATGCCTGCTAATACTGCATCGTAGATAAGAAACTGAGACGAACAAGGTCCCTGCCTCGTTTGGGCAGGCAGGCTAAATCCTACCCTTAGATGGAAAGGGCTTCATAATATGGCTTTAACTAAACGACATTGAAATATTTTCCCTTGTATGCGTGTGGGTATCAACTACTTTTTAGACTTTCGATATATTCTAAGGGCAAATTCAATTTTTCGGAGACATGTATAGATGACATGCCAGAAGCAAGTAACAATACTATTGCATCCTTTTGCTTTTCTAAAGCGGCTTCCTTTTGGCGTCTTTCCTCTTCCTTTTGGTGTCTTTCCTCTTCCTTTTGACGTCTTTCCTCTTCTAATTTGATCACGTATGCATTTTCTGCTTCTTTGTACCCATCTTCATAGGCAGTATCAGTCACTGCTTTTAAGTCTCTATATACTTTTAAACTCTCTTCATATGCCATCATATCTGTGGGTTTTAGTTTTGACAATTCTGCTTCTCCAAACAATTTTTCAAATATTTTCCCTTGTATGCGTGTGGGTATCAACTACTTTTTAGACTTTCTATATATTCTAAGGGCAAATTCAATTTTTCGGAGATATGTGTAGGTGTCATCCCAGAAGCAAGTAACAATAATATGGCATCTTCCTTTTGGCGTCTTTCCTCTTCCTTTTGCTGTCTTTCTTCTTCCTTTTGGCGTCTTTCCTCTGCTAATTTGATCACGTATGCATTTTCTGCTTCTTTGTACCCATCTTCATAGGCAGTATCAGTCACTGCTTTTAAGTCTCTATATACTTTTAAACTCTCTTCATATGCTATCATATCTGTGGGTTTTAGTTTTGACAGTTCTGCTTCTCCAAACAATTTTTCAAATATTTTCCCTTGTATGCGTGTGGGTATTTTGTCCAATTTATGCAGATTTTTAAAGACATACATCCATTTGTCAAAATCAGTTTCTAACTCTGCCTCTGTTTTGACAAACTTGGGCATCTCAAGGTAGATAAAGGTAAGCTTATCATAAAACACTTGGTTTTATTGATTCTTTAGTTGGACAAAGTGCATCACTTCTCCGTTATCTCTTTCCTCGTCAAATACAAAGTCTAATATGCCAACCGTATAGACAGCCGCAAGTTGATAATCCCACTCCCCTTTTTGAGCTTGTTTTTGTATCGGAAAAGTGGAGTAGTACACACTGCGATCTTTAAAATAATTTTGCTTAGCTTTTTGTATTTCTACGATAAATCGCTCTCCTTTTGCATTGGTACAATAGATGTCAAAGATGGCTTTTCGCTCATAATCCGTCAAGGGCAATTGTTCCTTGTCTGCATAGGTCAATTCAGCAATTTTATGATGAGGCGGTAACAGCTGATTTAAAAAATCTATCAATAGGTCCTTATTGGGCTCCGAACCAAATAGCCGCTTAAAACCGAAATCTGTAAACGGATTGATATATTTATCTGTTAATGACATCTGACACATCTTTGGTACAAAGATAATGCAATTTTGTAACTACTCAGGTACAAAGTTAAGCATTAGCTAATACTTGGAGAACGTTTAGATTTCTTTTTATAGCAGTATCAATAACTGATCTTAGGACTGCATAATATGAAGCACCTTGGTCTGACCTAAACTGACCGCTAACCTTGAGTTTTACCTTTACGTTTCTGATGGCTTGTTCGCTAAAGTTGTTGTCTGGTGGTACTTCCATTACTTTTAGAAAAGTAAGTAGATATTGTTGGTGTTTGTTTAGTCTTTTTTTTGTAAAGTATGTAGTTTTTTATCTTTGGAATGTATCTCTTTATTCAGTATGTGGTTTAGTGTTTTTTCAATTTGGTTGATTTGTGTTTCATAGTTGGCTTCAGCATTTGTAAGCATTATTTTTTTTAGAGCCAAGGCTTTCCATATTAATTTAGTCAACTCGTAAGCCCATTTATTTCTCTTTTCAATAAAGTATTGTAATTCTCTAAGTATATGGCTTAGGCATATCTGACGTCCTTTTGCCCCTATGATGAAGTGTGCCTTCCAGCAATCATGGACCAATATAGTATTAACAAATCCTTCGCCAAAGTACTTCTCAATAGTTTCAAAGCCTCTATTTGATGAAACTACTATAAAGGTGACTAATCTTGTTTGCCATGCCCACAACCATCGCAACTTACCGTTTACCTTGCCTCCTGTTTCATCTGTTCCCACACAGCTACTTTGTTGTACCTCTTTTGTATTTCTTCATACTGTGGCATACATCTTTGTGCCAAAGACTTTATTTTATTGACAATTGTTCCTTCGCTGATGTTTAGATTGAATACGTCTGCAAACATCTCTCGTATTCTGGATACGCTCACATACTGTCTGGCTGAAAAGTATCCACATAATGTCTCAATGTTTCGACCATAACTTATCGGACTCTTTACATGGTCAGGAAAGAACTGACACAACAAGCTCCACAACTACAACGTCTTTCGTACACCCTATGCTCATATGTTTGTATGGCAATGGGCGGTATGTCTAAGACTTGTCGCCTTTCTTTCAATGTTGGAACATCGATATAAATTGTTCCGCATACTGGACACGTCTGGTCAATGTGATCAATTACCTCAGGTTCAGAGTGAAATTCTAATGTAGTTCCTTCGTGACCAGTTTGGCCTCCTGTTTTCTTGCCACTTTTTTGTCTGAGACTTTTTGTTGTTCTTTGTATATCCGTTGAGGAGGAAGTGAACTGTTTGAGCTATTCTTTTTATGACTCAATTCTATTATCCTTGCCTTTAATTTTTCGTTATCTTCTTTGGTAAGACGTAATTCTTCTTTGGTAAGACGTAATTCTTCTTTTACCTCGACCAATTCTTGGCGAAGCTGCTCAACTAAAACTAATATGGAAGATAAATTTTCGATATTTTCTTGATTTTAAATCAAGTTCTATATCAATACTTTAAGGTTGGTCGTACAAAGTTATAACTCTTTTTGTATTTTTACAACTTTATTTTTATGCTTTTATACCTGAGTAGTTACGCAATTTTTAATTTTGTACACCTATTTGTGGCAAAGGCAGATAGTCGCAATTTGTAAATGCAATCCTATTTTTTATGAATTTATGATAATTTAGTATCCTAAATCAACCAGAACCCAAGCCCACAAAAATACTTTTATCTCCTAAATAAAGATAAGGGTATATATCATACAAAAGCCACACAATTTTTAGGGTGTGTGGGTTTTCACATTTATTCACTCATTTATTTCTTGCTCATTTCAATGTTTGATGAAGTTCGTTTTGTAAATGATTTTACCTGCACTGCCATAGATGGCAAATAAATAGTGGGATGCAGGTATACTACCGATGTCTATGATAACCTGTGGCCCGGAAACAAAAGACTGCTGAAACAACTGTCCTGATAGTGATGTCAATCTTTTAAGAAGTAAATATTGTTTTTCATTTTTAGGTATTTACAAACTAGATATATTGACCTTTTTTTGTACACTCCCAGGCAAAATGCCTGCCAATACCGCATCGTAGCAAGGAACTTCAATCATAGCTTGACGCGGTACGACAAACAAGGGGAAATTAGCGTTTTTTGATTGAAATTGGTCATACCTAAACAGTACTTTTTTTAGAAAACAAAACACTTTATTCACAAAAAATTACCTCAGATCGCTCTGAGACACCGTTGTTATTGAAGGCTTCTATTTGGAAGTAATAGCTATCGGGTGCATCCATTCCGGTCCAATAGTACTCGTTTTTGCCATAAACCATAATACTGCCATATAGTTTATCTTTTTCTTTGCCAAAGTAGATCACATAGCCATCAGCATCCTGATTTTGAGACCACTTCATCCAGCTTGACATACGGTTGCCATAGTTATCCTTAGAAGCACGGAGAGGAACGAATCCTTTCACTTTTTGAGGTGCTTTACCGCCACCTTTGCCGAAGACTCTGAATCCGCTTATAGCAAACTTGCCGGATGGAATGGCGATATTTTCAAGTTTGACATATCTGGCTTGGATTGGTTTTGGTAATTCTATATAGTCATGGGGGACATCAGTTAAGTTTTGGCTTTTATCAATTATTTTTTGCCATATTTTGCCGTCAATCGATGTATGTAGGATGTATCGGTGGTATTTGCCTTTAGTTTTACCCAAAAATTCTGCGTCCTGGTCGGCGTAATTGATTTGTATAGCATTGACAGTTGATATTTCGCCAAGGTCTGATTGTATCCATTCGCCTTTTGCTCCGGATTTTGCGCTCCAATAAGTCTTGATATCTTCATCCACCATGTAATTGGCATGAAAGCCCCCGAGCGTAGAAGAAACTTGTACAGGTTTTTGATAATTTAGTAACATCCATCCTGCGAAAATACCTTTTGTAAAGTCATTATCCTTAACAGCATGGGGTAAGTATGATGGATAATCTCCGTATGCTGTATGGCAAAAGAGGACATCGTCTTTGTCAAAACCGGCAGGCCAAATGCCCAAGCGTCTTTCGAAATTATTTTTTGTGGATACGAATATTGTTGAAACATGCCACCAATTATTATAGTTGTCCTGATATGTGGCTCCATGTCCTGCCCCACGTGCAAAACCTCCGGGTTTGTAAGAAAAAGGGTTGTGTTTTTGGTAACTATAGCCATCCAAAGCTTGATCACTTACATAGACCCCATCTGCATAACCACTAAATTCTGTACCCGGTGCTCCGTACTGAAGGTAATACTTATTCTTGTATTTAGTGACCCAGGCCCCTTCCATAAAAGGTTGTAAAAAAACATTATCATTGTACTCTCCAAATCGTTCCCAACCGTGAATTTCAGGCTGTAGTGCTAATAATGGTTTGACATAACCTTCTGATTGAAGTGTAGTCGTATTGATTTGTGTACCCATAAGCGGATAAACATTACTGCTACCCCAATATAAGTATAGTTTATCAACATCTTCATCGTATAAAAAAGCAGGATCCCAAGCGCCGACACGAAGAGAATCCACTGCAATAGACCATTCGTCTTTAGTAGGATTGCCGCTTTTCCATATAGGAAAAGTATTGCCATGAGTTGATCCAACTACATACATTGTATCTTTCATTACGAAGACTGCCGGAGCACATAATTCATCATATAAATGGTCGTGCCTCTTAGGTATCAGAAACTTCCTTTCGATAAAGTTCCATTGTAACATATCATTACTCCACCAATATCCCCATTGATTGGTAGAAAACAAAAAGTATTTGTTTTTGAAATTGATGATTACAGGATCAGCAGTTGCCCGATGTTTGCCTTGAGTTGCAAAATTGGGAATAGGAGTATAACCATAGTCAATGTTGATAGGATTGCAGTATGTGCTTTGTTGAGACATTATCAGAAATGCTTGATATAAAAGTGCTGTTACTAGAATTACTTTTTTCATATTTTAGAATTGGAGCTAATTTTTAAATTTTAAGCTAAAAATAAATGTAAAATTTGTAAAATAAAGGAAAATAAGAGTATGTTTAAAATTTTTCTTAGTTGTAAATCAATAGATTATGGTTCTGACTTCAAAATATATTGATTTTAAGGCAATAAAAATTTAAACATACTCTAAGTTTGGCTGAGAAAAATTATTATTTTTTTGAAAATGCATATTTATGTACCCACAAAACTTCCTTGCAACCCTAGCCTCCGTAGGTAGGCAGGCAGGCTCATTCATACGCCAAGGCTCGTCAGGCTCTGAAGATGTTGTCACGCCAAAGGTGCAAGACGACCCACCCAATTCAACCACGTTTTTACCGTTTATTAAGAAGAACACTGAAAAAGTGCAATTTGTTATACATACTTGCATACACTATTTTGAATACATCAGATAATTATGATTAACTTTGTTTTTCCAACTAAATCACCATGAAAACAGTTTTAAAAGTTTGTTTTGCCTTCCTTCTTTTTTCAGACTCATCTATGTATAGTCAGATGTCATTAGTAACCAATGGAAAGACAGATTTTACTATCATCATCCCGTCTGAAAACAATAGTCAGGAACGCGATGCGGCAACGCTCATGCAAAAGGTTATCGACTCTATGACAGGTGTCACTTTACCTATACAAGAGAAATCATCTATAAAGTCTGACAAAAGTATCATCATCAGCACAAAGCCCTTTTCTCCGAAAACCCGAAAGCTTGCTATACCACATCCTGATGGCTTTTATATCATTGCTGACAAAAAAAATCTGATCATCTACGGAGGAAATAAACGAGGTGCTGTCCATGGGGTAGTCCATTTCCTGGGAAAATATCTGGGTTGCAGGCTGTATGCACCTCACTACAGCGTTTTTCCCAAAAAAAATCAAATTTCTATCCCTAAAATCAATGAATATTTAGTACCTGACAACCACATCAGAATCATCAATGGTGACTATGTCCATCAATCAAAAGAGTACAGAGACTGGCTCATGACCAATGAAATATCTGAAGAATTTCCCAAAGGATATTTTGTGCATACTTTTCATAGTTTAGTACCTGCTGATGAATATTTTGACACTCACCCGGAATACTTTTCTATGGTCAGCGGAAAACGCACCAGAGATCAATTGTGTATGTCGCATCCTGAAGTATTAAGGCTTACCATCAGAAAACTAAGGCTGGAAATGAGCAAACAGCCTGAAAAAAATCTATGGTCAGTAAGTCAGAATGACAATCCATTTTATTGCTCGTGTGATCAATGCAGTGCTGTCATCAAAGAAGAAAATGCACCATCCGGACCACTCATCAGATTTATAAATGCAATTGCAGATACCTTTCCGAATAAAGTGATTTCAACGCTGGCATATCAGTTTTCACGAAAAGCACCAACTGTCACCAAACCAAGGAAAAATGTCCAGGTCATGCTCTGTACCATCGAGCTCAACAGAAGCAAGGCCATTGCTGAAGATCCGGGATCAGCTTCATTTGTCAGGGATATAAAAGACTGGTCTGCCATCACGGATCATATTTTTCTGTGGGATTACACAGTAGATTTTGCGCATCAAATCACACCATTTCCCAATTTTCATGTACTGAAGCCAAATATCAGGTTTTTTTATGACAATGATGCAAAAATCCAGTTTCAGCAATCCAATGTAGGCAAAGGGCATGCTTTTTCAGAGTTGAAGGCATACTTGATTTCGAAATTGCTGTGGGATACTAAGGTCAACAAAGATTCTGTGATCAATGATTTTCTGCATGGATATTATGGGAAAGCAGCGCCATTTATCAGAAAGTATATTGATAAAACAGAAAGTGAACTGATCAAATCCGGAGAATTTCTGGACATCTACGGTCACCCGACAGCACATCAAAACTCCTTCCTTTCAGCAGAAAATGTACGATTATATAATGCATGGTTTGATGAAGCTGAAAAAAGCGTTTCAAACCATGCTGAACATCTAAACCATGTAAAAATTGCAAGACTACCATTGATGTATGCTATGATGGAAATAGGAAAATCAGATATGTTTGGTCCAAGAGGATTTTATAGTATCAAAGGTGAAAATCTGATATTGAAACCTGAAATGTCACAGATAGTGGATGACTTTTCAAACATATGCACCTATAACGGTGTAAAAAATGTCAATGAAAGTGGTCTTACTCCTGCAGCATATATTCAATCCGGCAGGCGGACTTTACAGATTAAAAAAGAAGGCAATTTGGCATTCGGCAAAAATGTTACACTTAAACCTATGCCGGCGACAAAATACAGTGGCGGAAGTCCTGCCCTCCTGACCAATGGTGTACATGGCAGCAATGACTATAGAGTACATTGGCTGGGCTGGGAAGGCTTAGACTTTGAAATCAACATGGATCTCGGAGAAAGTAAGGATATTGATTCTGTCCAAATATCAACTTTGTATCTTCCAAATAGCTGGGTTTTGCACCCGAAAGAAGTCACATGCACCACTTATGATATGAATGGCAACCCAAATTCAACTTCAGCCATTGGCATACATGGAGATCAAAAAAATGAAGAAGTCAATAAAACTTTTAATTTTGTGACATCAGGTAAAAAGGTCAGAAAAATAAAGATCAATGTTACATCATCAGCAACACTTCCGCATTGGCATCCCGCATATGGCGGTACTGCATGGACTTTTGTGGATGAGTTGGTGGTTTTTGCAAAAAAATAATGTTTACATTCTATTACAAATACTCTTAATCAAAAACAAAACAATATTATGAGATCATTCCTTTATTTCCTGGTAATTTTGATTTTCCTGGGTGCATGTACCAATTCAGGCACTAAAAAAAACAAATTCACATTTTCTATCACCATTCCTGACTCCTTGAGTGCCGGTATAGCTGATGGCAGGATCATATTAATGCTTTCCGACAATCCGGATAAAGAACCAAGATTCGAAATTTCCGATGGACCAAAAACAAAAATAGCATTTGGAAAAAACATCGAAAACTGGACAAAAGGACAAACTATAGAGTTTACCGGGGAAGAATTTGGTTATCCTTATACAGCAATGAGTGAAGTACCCGAAGGTGAGTATTATGTCCAGGCGCTCTTACACAAATATGAAACATTTAAACTGGCCACAGGACAAACTGTCAAATTGCCGATGGATCGCGGCGAGGGCCAGCAGTGGAATCAGGCGCCTGGCAACCTGTACAGTACACCAGTTAAAATTACGCTAATATCCGGAAGCAAAATTTCAATCAATCTGAATAAAATCATCCCAAAAATCAAAGAACCTGAGGATACTGAATGGGTAAAACATATCAAGTTTAAAAGTAAACTTTTGTCTGAATTTTGGGGCAGAGATATCTACCTGGGAGCGCATGTTTTATTGCCGAAAGACTGGGATGCCAACAAAAATGTCAAGTACCCGCTCGCTATATATCACGGACATTTTCCTGACGATTTTTCCGGATGGAGGACTACACCACCTGACACAACGATACCTTGTCAATATAGTGACAGATTTAAACTCGACTGCTATAACCGGATAGAACAGCAGGAAGCATACGATTTCTATAAGATCTGGTCCGGACCGGATTTTCCACGAGTTATCGCTATAGAAATCCAACATCCTACCCCATATTATGATGATTCTTATGCTGTCAATTCTGCATGTCAGGGACCGTACGGAGATGCTATCACTTATGAATTGATCCCTTATATAGAGCAACAATTCCGTGGCATCGGGCAAGGATGGGCGAGATTTATGTATGGAGGCTCTACGGGTGGCTGGGAAGCACTTGCGGCTCAGGTATTTTATCCTGATGAGTACAATGGTTGTTTTGCAGCGTGTCCTGATCCTATAGACTTCAGAGCATTTACTGTAGTAGATATATATAAAGATAAAAATGCCTATTTTCTGGACAGTCAACATAAAAAAACTCCAAGACCCGGACACAGAGATTATCTGGGACATGTCAACAGCACACTTCAGGAGATGAACTACAGAGAACTTGTACTGGGTGATAAATCAAGATCCGGTCAGCAGTGGGATATCTGGGAGGCGACGTATTCACCCATGGACAAAGAAGGGTATCCTGCAAGAGTCTGGGACAAAGTGACGGGTGACATTGATTCTACTGTTGCCAAGCATTGGAAAGAAAATTTTGACCTTACATACATCATGAAACGCGACTGGCCAAAAATAGGACAAAAACTCAAAGGAAAAGTCAGGATTTACTGCGGTGATATGGACAATTATTATCTCAACAATGCAGTATATCTCACAGAGGAATTTCTAAAATCCACCAATGACCCTTATTATGACGGAGAAGTGGATTATGGCGACCGCGCCGAACATTGCTGGAATGGTGATCACAGTCAACCCAACGCCATATCAAGACTTCGGTACCACCGCATGTTCATACCAAAATGGACCAAAGAAATGGTAAAAACCGCCCCAAAAGGTGTCGATCTGAAAAGCTGGAGATACTGATCATCATTGGTTTATGTCATTTTCAGCTTTATTTGATCATAAAATATACCAAAAGTCATCCAAAATCTGTCTGCTTTGCAATCAGACATCTTATGATTTTGGTAAAAAAAGATATTTGTTTGATCTGATAGCTGACGAAGGAAAATTGCATTGTCTCCTGCTCCCCGAGCATGGGTTGTTTTCAGAAATGCAGGATCAGGAAAATGTGGACAATGTTAAGTACAGAAGTGTTCAATGCTACTCTTTGTACAATAAAAGAATGCATGTCACTGGTGCTGAAAAATACATGGCAGAAAATTGTGATCTGGTAGTTATAGATATTTTTGATGTCGGAGTGCGGTATTATACCTACAGTACTCATATGATGAGTTTGCTCAGGATGTTGGACACTTATTATGCAGGAATGCCTGTCTTGATCATAGACAGACCCAATCCTGCCGGGTCAAGGATAGAAGGTACCATCATACAGGAAGAGTATACATCTTTTCTGGGCACTTCAGGAATGATTCACCGGCATGGAATGAGTACCGGCCAATTATGCCAAAGGTACATCAAAAGCAACAAGCTTTCTATCGACATACATAAGGTGGCATTTGATACAAAATATTTTCGGTTTATCATGCCTTCACCCAATCTACCTGCATCAGAATCACTGATGGTATATCCGGGGCAATGTTTCTGGGAAGCCACTACACTAAGCGAAGGAAGAGGCACTACCAGGCCATTTGAGATTTTCGGTCATCCGGATCTCACTATGGAAAAGGCTGATCAAATCAGTCAAATCTTCAATCAAAAATTTCTGAACCTGGCCTTTTTGCGACCAATAAAGTTTATACCTGTATATCACAAACACAAAGACAAGACCTGTACCGGCTGGCAATTGTCGATACAAGATCACCTGCAATATCATTGTATATTTGGCACATTGACATTGATGCGTTGGGTAAATGAAACGCTCGGCGAAGAAGCATTCTGGCGGCAAGGGCCTTATGAATTTGATTCTGATGCCACTGCTGCCCAACTATTGATTGGCGACGATGACCTTATTGATTATGTCAATGGGATACAGGATGAGGATGGAGTGATGCATAAACTTCAAAAAAGTGAGGAAGGGTGGAGGAATGGTTAGTGTTATACAAAAAGTGCATCCTACCCCAATCGGAGCACAGCCATGGTGACAAAGAGATCACCCCATCTGTGACGGACAGCGGTCCAACCTACGCCTAAAGAAGTTTCTATTTAAAACAATCCGTTTCTTTGTTGCTGAGCTTATTATCACCTTTTTTGTCTTTGGTAACTTGTGCAGGAAAGAAACATCCTTTTTTATCTCTGAAAATAGCAGACTCCTCATCGCATACTATACTACACACAGATCCTCTAAAATCAAACTGTCCTTTTCCATCTATGTTGATGCTAAATTGATACCAAAACTGACCATCCCATTTTTTCCTCACATTTTTATCAGAATCAAAGTATTGACCGTCAAATCCATAATTTTTAATGTCTAGGTAATTGATCCAATCCCTACTAAAAACAATTCTTTTGATTTTATCATCATTGGAATTATATATTGTAAAGTTATATACACTGCCATTAGGCACCAAGGAAGTATCTACCACTGGATAAAAAAGATCATTGATACCATCTCCATTGGGAGTAAAGACGTTGGGTATGAAAATATTTATACCGGGTATGATTTCTCTGGACACTTCGGAAGGCGTGCCACAGCAAGGCTTGTATTTTTCTGACTCAATGATGGTAATGGTACCATTATCATCTTGTGCAGTACAGCTCATCCCATACGAAATGATGATGGCTAAAGTAAAAATAGTAATAAGTGATTTGTTCATCTCTATAAAATTTAGGATATGATTGGATAAGGTTTTCATGCGTTTTTTTTATATTTTTTAAATAAATTTTAATGGTCATAAATCGTGCCGTTTCACCTTCGGCATGGAATTGGTCTTACCGAACTCACGCTTCTGATGTTTAAAACCTTGTTTGTGCCCGCCTGACAAGCTTCCTGCCTGCTGGCGAGGCGGGCACCACAATTTTGCTTTCATTTTCATTTCATTGTTTGATAATTTTCGTTTTGTAAATGATTTGACCTGCACTGTCATTGATGACAAATAAATAGGGTGATGCTGGCATACTACCGATGTCTAAGATTACTTGTGGCCCGGTAACTAAAGACTGTTGCAATAACTGACCCGATAGAGATGTCAGTTTATACACCCAAGTTGGCTCATATTTGTCAAGACGAATGGTAAATAACCCTTCTGTAGGATTTGGAAATAGAGTGATCTGCCCGTCCATATCCTGCCGTATGCGCTCTGTACGGGTTTCTGTCTCAGTCATCTGGATGGTATCAGGCTTCATTTCTGCCTGTGTACCCTTGACTACAGGTCTATCACAGCCACCTACATACTTCCGTTCGATCCTATTGCCTGATGCGTCGTAGGTGTATTGGATGAAGCATTGAGCGGAGATGAGTCCATGAATTAAGGTGAAAGCAAGGATAAAGAACATGTTTTTCATTTATATTGAGGCTGTAAAATATTTTGTGTAAACAAAACTTCAAAGAATTATGGCTGAATCAAATTATCCTCAAAGATAATTGTATATTCTCCCAGTATTGACCCCCTAATTGGCGCGAAGCTGACCCCCTAGTTGAAGTGGGATACAAAGCTAAATTTTTATTCTCAGACTTTTACCTTTCAGGTCAAAATTGAAGCATTTTGCAAGTATTCTGTCCAGTATGGCATCTGCAATAGTTGGTTCGTTTATAAAAGAGTGCCAATGTTCTATAGGGAGTTGCGAGACGATGATGGTAGATTTATAATCATACCTGTCTTCGAGCATTTGTAGTAAAGCAAGTTTTGCATTTTGGTCGAGCTGCTGTAGTCCGAAGTCATCCAAAATGATGAGATCAGCTTTTTTAATTGGTTAAGCCATTTAATGTAAGTGCCCTGGAGTTTGGCTAGCGATAGTTGTTCGGTAAATCGATTCATATTGAAGTATAGGGTGCGATAAGCATGTAAACAAGCTTGATTGCCGAGTGCACAAGCCAGGAAAGATTTGCCGCTGCCGGTAGCTCCCGTGATGATGACATTCTGGGCTCTTTCGATAAAAGAACAGTCGGACATCAAAGCGATACTTTCCTTTTTAATATTCCTTTCTGAGTTGTATATTATGTCTTGTAAGCTGGCTTTGTACCTGAGTTTACTTAGTCTTAGCAGCATTTGCGACTTGGTAAAGTTTCTGTGTTGCCACTCTGCATCGATGACTGTACCGATGCATTCATGCGTGTCTGGATGTGCATCTGCGGGAAGCTTCAATATGCTTTCGTAGGCTGACGCCATGCCTGTAAGATGAAGTTTCTGCATCTGCTGCAATGTTGCTTGTGTATTCATTTTTGATAAATATTTGGTGATAAAAAATATGATTTAATTTTCGTTAAGTGATAAATTGCAGGGTTGATTGGGAATAATAGACTGGCCCGCGAAGGTTGTCGTGTGCCGGTAATTTCTGATCTTCTTTTTCTTGTTCATTGATTGGGATTTCTATTTTATCCATATTGTTTTGGAGGATGGTTTGTAAGATCCCGTATGTCGCCCGATGACCTGCAGCCGCTCTTTTAGAAGCATTTTCGAGCCTTTCGTTGCCATATTTATCGCCTAACCTAAGGATACCCAAACATGCATTGTACGTCTGCTCTACGATATGTTTTGAGTCAAGGATCGTTTGTACCGCCCACAAAGTGTGAGGCCCGATCTCTGATGCCTTTTTCTTAAAATAGGCGGCATCCCATCCTTTTTGTTCTTGATATCTGATGTGTTTTTCCGGCATGTGAGCTGCCAGGGTAGAATAGGCATATTCTCTGTAGTCTCTTTTGTGTATAGCGATACGTTCTGTACCACAATAGATCTCTACGCTGTGACTGGTATATATGATCTGAGTTGATTTGCCTATGTATTGGTATGGCACACTGTAATAATGGTTATTCTCTCCCACGATGACATGATAGTTTCTTTGCACTTTTGCTATGGTACTTTTATTGACTTCAAACATTGAAGATGGTAAGGGACGTAAATTTTCTTTCTCATTTTGTTCAAACCGCTCACGTCTGCTGTATGCCTTGCCCTGCATTTTTTATTATTGAGTTCATCTAACTGTTTGCGGAAAGCGGCATTAAGTTCGTCTAATGAATGAAATACCTGATCTCTGAGCGGCGCATAAATATGATTGTAAACGATGGTTACATGGCGCTCTACGTTGGCTTTATCCTTGGGTTTGCCTACTCTGGTGGCATCTAGTTCCATCGTATAGTATGCCCCCATCTGGCTACAAAACTCTGTAAACTTTGGCTCATATCTGTCTGCCTTGGCTACATAGCTTTTTAGATTGTCGCTCGTTAAAACCGAAGGCGTCCCTCCTATATACTTCAAGGCTTCGTTGATGGCTATGACAAAATCTGATTGTTTCTGACTAGGTACAGCATACACATGTGTGAAGGATGAAAATGGAAGTGTGGTCACCAGTACTTCACAGTGATGTACTTCGCCAGTCCTTACGTCTACCCACTGTGCTTTACTACCGGCAAAGTCTACCATCATACGATATCCGGCTTTGTGCTCTATGCGGATAGTGGCTTCATTGATGGTACGATATTCCTTTAATTTACGGCAAAACCTGCTGTAACTATATCCGGTTGGATAATCAACTATATATTGTTTGTATATTGTTTCTCTGGTGACACCATGACGGCCTAATTCGTTTATAATCCAGGGAAGTAACTCTTTAAATTTTTCATTCCTATAATACTCCGGGCTATCAGACGATGGCTGTTCATAAAAGAGCCGATGAAATGCTTCATCCGACATTTGGTCCATCTGCGAAATATCTACGCCTGATAATTTGAAAATAGCAAGATACTTTTTAACAGTATTTTTAGATACTCCATATATCCGGGAGGTTTTCCTTATGGTCTCTCCGCTCAATACATCTTTTAAAATAGATTTTACCTGATTCATTCTTGTGGGTTTAAATGCCATATCCAATTTTATTAGTTTATAAATTGGACACAACGTAATTTAAATTATCCACTTCAAATTCGGCACTGACCTTTTTTACCTTTTATAAATCAGGGGGTCAGCTTGCCGCCATTTAGGGGGTCAGCTTGAGCGCCATTTGATGGGTCAGCTTGGTAGGAATAAACAATAATTAAAATTTCATTATGAGTAATATGCCAGTTATGAATTGGCATTGTCCATTTAACTTGAATTTGCTGAATAGCAAGATATACAGATTTCAAGGCTGCCTGATCATTTGGAAAAAGTGTTTTGGTTTTGGTAAATTTTCTGATGGCTCTGTTGAGGCCTTCAATGGTATTAGTGGTATACATAATTTTACGAATGTTAGTAGGATACTGAAACATGGGAGATAGATTTGACCAGTTTGCTTCCCAACTTTTAATGGCATAGGCATATTTAGACCCCCATTTTGCTTTAAAAGCTTCAAAAGCAATGAGAGCAGTTTCCATATTTAAAGCGGCATAAACAGTTTTTAAATCAGCCAGGAAGGCCCTTCTATCTTTCCATGGGACAAACTTCATAGAGTTTCTGATTTGATGAACGATACAAAGCTGGGATACGGTATCGGGGAAAGCAGTTTGAATGGCCTGAGTGAATCCTGTAAGATTGTCAGTGCATGCAATGAGCATCTTTTTAACGCCCCTGTCTTTGAGCTCATTTAAGACAGAAAGCCAAAACGCGGCAGACTCGTTGGCGCTCATCCAGATGCCCAAAACTTCTTTGATCCCATTGGTTTTCAGTCCTATAACGATATAAATACTCTTGTTGATGATTTTATTATCCTGCCGGATTTTAAAACAAATACAATCCATCCAAACGATGTAATAAGTATTATCCAAAGGTCTGTTTTGCCATTCCTGGATAGCCGGAATCATTTTGTTTGTAATATCTGAAACAAAGGTTTTAGAAACGTCTAAGCCATAAATTTCCTGAATTTGAGCTGTTATGTCATCAGTGCTCATACACTCTACTGTAAAGAGATGTAATGACAGATTCTACTTTCTCAGTGGTAGTTTGGCCCTTGGGAACAATGATAGGCTCAAATTCACCGTTACGATCCCGTGGAATATCCAACTCTACCTGTCCTTGTGTAGTGCGTATCTTTTTCTTATAAGACCCATTCCGGGAATTACCTGAATTAATCCCATCGGGCGAGTGTTTTGAATAGCCTAAATGATGACTTAGTTCAGCTTTTTAAAAGTTCTTGAATGCCATCTTTGTAAAGACCATTCATAACATTGTCAAAATCATTAAGAGACTTGACATCCTGAAGAAATTCAGAGAGATTAAGATTAAATTTGTTACTTTGCATAACTATTAAATTTGTTAGGTTAAAAAATGTGTCTGTACTTGGTCGCACAAACATATTAAAAATTTTCCATCTGTGGGGGGTACCCCCCACAGATGGAAGCCTAACTCCTTGATACTAGTTTACACAATCTTTCTTACACTCCCAATGAATGGGATATTTTAAACTTACTCTTAATTACCTATCCGATTCAACAATTCTTGTACCACTTTACGATAATATTTGACCAGTTCTGTATTCTTAAATAATGTCATGATATCAGCCATAAAGTTTTCACTATTTTCTAAAAGTAAATCATCATCATCATCAATGGAAGAAGCAAATATTTCATGAAAGGGTTTATCATCTAACTTTGCGATGGCGCAAGCCAGATAATAATTTGCTTGCACACTGAATATGATTTTTTTCTCCGTTTTGGACGATTTGCCATATTTCATGAATGTCCCATATACTGCTGCGAATGAAAAATATTCATCAACTTCATTGGGAAATGTATTTGAAAGAGATACGATAGCTTTTTTATCACCTAATTTATACAATATTCTCATCATTTCGAACCTACCACCCAAATTGTCATCAGGATTCATATCTATGATTTCTTTGTAACCATCCAAGGCATCATCCAAATAACCACCAATTTCATAAGTCTTTGCAAGTAAGTATTTTGCTCTCATGAAAGGTCTGGTATGCGATACCTTCCACCACACTTTATCCTTTTGTATCCGCTTATAATCATAGTCAAGATTGTTAACATCGGTTATATCCAGGAGCATATCTATTCTTTTTTCCAAATCTCCTTCCCACCCTGCTTTCAATATGTGGGCTTCGATGTTGTGCGGATTTGTTTTGAGCATTTGTTCTGCTTTTGCAATACCTTCTTCTTGTGGCAAATCAAAAAGTGCAATGGCGGCATATTCATCATCATCTCGTGCATTGGGATTTTGCAATCTGCGTTCTTCTGCTGAAAGTCCCGAGTATTTTTCCATATAATTTGAAAAATATTCATCATCTTCTTCTTCAAAACCATCTGTCACCATGTCTCTATAAAATTGCATAAAGCTCGCATAATGCATTTCAGGTTCATATGCATTTTCATCTATATTCCGGACTAACACAAATTCTGGGGTAAGCTGATACTGATTTTTCATAATTTCAATAAAAAGGAAAATAAACCCAAGTTGGCAATCTATGCTAAAAGTGATGAAGTTTTCATTGTCAGATATGGTGTATAATTTAGTGGTAACATTTGATTTATTATCTTCCAGCATGTCTGTGATTACTTGAGCACATTGGTCTTTGGTAATAGGTGTGTCACTTCCAAACTCAATGGTCACCTGAAGATTACATTGAGTTTGCATGATCTCCATTCCGGACTTAAGCATCTCAGGTGTAATCTCTTCATTGTCCAGATCGTCATCTTCGTATAATTCATCATCCTCTGCTTCGTCCCACTCCAATTCTGTTTGGTCAAATCCTACTTTCATCATACTGACTCTGAGTTTTACAGCCATCGCGGTGATCTCGCTAGGATTGATTTCGTAGTAGGTAGATAGTAATAGGAGATGATCATGGAATAGTACATGACCTTCTTCCAGAATACGATTTTTGTTGTACTCAATGATCAAAAGATTGACAGCTGCTGCAATTGTCTTTAACTCACTTTTCTGTATCTTATTGCCTGCATCTACATACACATACCAAAGCGCAAACCCGCCATTGGATAGTTGCCAATATAAGTCATGTTCGTCCCATAATGCCGTCATGTATTCTAAATAAATATTTTCAGCATTTTTAGAGAAATCAGATAGATTGATGACTTTACTCATTTTTATATTTTAAGATGCAAAAGTAAGATTCATCTATTATATATGTGAAAAATTGGGAGGATAATAGTTAAGATTGTTTAAATTTTTATTGCCTTAAAATCAATGTATTATGAACCTGGCATCAAATTAATCGCCTTATTTAGTTCACTTTACCTTTCTTTTTGAAAATTAAATAACCGAACATTAAACTTGATCTGTCCAATAAAAATTAGAAAGGCTATTGAATTTCCCAAAGCAAGTTCATTTGGTTTATGGTGGTAATTTAATTGGGTCCATATAAAATATTCTATAACAAATAAGAATAGGAAAATAATCAGGGTCTTGATTACTAAATTCACTTTTGTGCTGAATAGGCTATAAAGTCGATTAGAATTTTTTGATTTTGTCATAACCTGCGAGTCATTTATGGATTTTAAACAATTCTAATGCTTCAAAGTAACAAAAATATACAATATAAAACCGTTAAGTTAAGACGGTTGGGATATACGATTTTTTCATAGCCCACGGTTTAAACGGTGGGCTATGAAAAAATTTTATGGTTTTGCAATGGTTTTCCATTTTATTCCAATATCCTAATCTCCGCCCTTTGTAAAACCATTCAGCGCAATGTGCAATAAACTTTAAACTCTAAATGGTTTAATTTTAGTCTAAAGATGTATTACAAGCCTTATATAGATCATTATTGTATTTTTGTTTTATATGCTTGGTCAGGATGATTAGGCATATCTGGGAAGACATACTCTAATATACCCTTTTTTTCCATTGGTGAAGTAAATGTTCTCAAGATGTATTTGTCGGTTCTACCTAAAATTCCAGCAATTTCACTACTCTTATATGGTCTAAGATAACAAATTTTAATAATAACATCTTCAATAATCTGAGGATTCAGAACCCTTTGCGGTAATTTTTTTTAACTCGTTTTGAATATCGTTGGGTAGCTGGTGCACTAAGGATTCATTAACTGGTGCACTAAGCTCAATATCATTGTCAATGTCGAAATCAAGTGGTGCACTAAGGATGCCTTCATCAACAAAATCAGACTGAACTGTTGCACTAAGATCAAAATTGTTGGTAACAGATGCACTAAGGACACTTTCATCAATAATTTTAACAGAACTGTGTATTAGAGACTATACTTCAGCTATCTCTGCTTGGTTCTCCTTTCGTTACATCATATAACAAGAAGTTGGCTTCTTAAACTTATTGTAATACAAAAGGATTATTAATACTTCTTAATCCAAAAGTCTTTAGTAAAGAAATTAAATCGTTTTCTTTGATTCCTTTTCGACGAATAATCTCTTGAACTTTCGGCTGCTTCAAACTAGGAATACGAGCTTGGAAGAAAGGCCATAATACTTCTGATTTATATTCCTTACTTTTATTGGGAAAGGTGGGAATAGTATCAATACTGGATTGATTTTGAAACATCTTTGTATACGAAAAGTACCAAACGTTACCATCAAATCGCAATTCACCGATAGGTAAATTGTTATACATAAGAACGAAAATGTGTGATTCTGTACCATCTTCCTTCTTTTCATCTTCAGATTTTACATCATGAAGAGATAGTAATTGGAATATCTTTTTTATTCGATCAAGCATGGGTAATGTCTCTAAGTTTTTGGAATCGCAAAGCTAAGCATTCTTCGATCAGTTCCAACCTAAAATCTGTTAAAAGTGAACTAATATCTGACTTTTTAATCATATTTATTGCATTTTCTAACGATGAATTGTCAAAAAAAGTTCTTATTTCTAACTTGTTCAACATTATTTCACTTTGATAAAGCAGCTTCACAAGATCAAAATGATTAATATTAGCATGATTATCCCACCCTATCTTTGGCTGAGAATCCTCTATATATTTGTTAAGCTTTGAATTCTTAGTATTAGTGTTTTTAAGCCAATCGCTCAAAGCTATATCAGAAGTATTCCAAAATAATCCTCGGGCAGTATCATATATAGGCGAAAACCTTACTCAATTTGTTGAAATGGATTTTATACATCCCCAATTATAGAAGTGCCTGTCATTATTACCAATTAACGCATCAAATAATAATAACTTGCAATAAGCGTCTAATATTTCAGGATTATTCGGAAAAGAGTATAAAATGGCTTTTATCGCCTCCTGTACTGTTATTAAATCCTTTTCCATTTTCTGTGCTTCTATCTGACTTATTATGGTATCATCATTATAGTAAGCTGCATAAATATCTGCACCATGAACTAGTAATTCTCCCTGCTTAAGGAAATATTTGCTGAAAAATCTAATTTGCGTGTTATGCGGATAAGCAATCGCTGCTATTTCTGATTCTGCCATCTCCATTCCGAAATAATTACCAAGGTTATTGAGCAAATATTCAGTAATTGATTCAATGGGATAATGCTTGTGACCCACTTTAGCAATATATGTATGTGACTTTGATGCTCTTAATTCACCTTTTTTATAAAAGTAGGCTTTGATGATATCTTTTGGAGCATCACCCGTAACAGGTATATCAACCACTTGGAAATGAATTCTCTTAAGTAGCTTTAATTTCGGAATAAATCCACTTATATTTTTAACATCTACATATTTCATAATTAAAAATGAATTTAATATTAATTCTCCTTCCTCCACAATCCTAATCTCATCCTCCGTCAAGCCATTTAACTCATATACCAATTGGTTCAATGGAATAAAACTTTGTTCATTTTTTTCTAGAAAATTTGATTAACTCCTTGGCGTAATCAATTGGAATTATGATAGAATAACCTGAATTCGTAAGATTTATTGAGGTAATTGTCCTAAAATATTGATCATAGTTTTTAATCTCATGTATTACCGTTCCCGAAACAATACCAATTAACCCAACTCTTTCTCCAGCGACCGATGGCACTTGAATTACTGGACCCCCACTATTGCCTTGATAAACAGGGGCATCTATAACAATGGTACCTTTGTCAGGATCTATTCCCGCTATTATGCCCTTTCTTAGTAAAGGTCTATTAAAATCGAACTTCTCATTGGAACTTTGATTTCTTAATGAAGACGGAAATCCAATTACCATACATTCATCACCTAATTTTGTTTGATTAATATCAAATATATTGGCAAAAGTTATTGGTGATGGAGGATTTACATTATGCTTTACAACACCATCGTAATACATAAGATAAACTTTATCTTTATTTTTAGATATTATCGATGCAAGTTTGATAATGGCAATATCATGAGAATGATGAACTATTACTTTTCCTGATTTATTCAAACTTGATAAATTTATACTAAGAGAATCAGGCTTTGAAGTCAAACTAGTACCAGGGTAATATATTAAAGTCATACTGGTATCGATGACAATATTATTTTCATTTATAAGACAATGTTTGGCAGTGACTAATATCAATTCCATTGTGTCAATAATTATAACACCAGAAGCATTGCCTCCACTCTTATACTTCAATAATACTGTGTTTTGTAAAAATACGTCAGCAATTTGCCTTTGAGAATATAATAAATTTGCTAAACACAAAAGAAAAATAATTATTAAATGTTTCATTTTAATTTGAATTAATTTTGATTATATTTCGCTACTCACTTCCCCTCCACAATCCTTATCTCATCTTCCGTCAAGCCATATAACTCATATACCAATTGGTCGATTTGGGCTTCTATTGGTGTTGTATCTTCATCTGGATTTTCTTTTTTCAGGTCAAGTATTATACCTACTATTTTAATGAAAGATTGTTGTTCTTCAATAGGTATAGCCTTTATTGGTAATAAGTTTAAATTCACTCCCTTTACTTGAGCAAATGCCCTACCTCCTTCGCCTACCAATTTTTGATAGTAAAAATCAATTACTTTTGAATTTAGTAAAGCAAGTAAAAAATTTAAATGATAGATTCTCTCATCCGTAAGTAGTACAAATACACTTTTCCAGGCATACAATTTATTTTCATCAATAGTGGCAACTACAGAATCCCCCGTTTGACGAATAATAATTTTTCTTGGTGAAAGGAACAATCTCTCTTCCCTAGCACGATGTAATAATTCTCTTCGGTACTCAACATACTTAGAATCTTTCTCAAATTGTAAAGAATATCGATGGAAGTTTCTTCCGCGTACTAGCGGTCTACTATTTTCCGAAATTGGTTTGTCATTAATGTAATTTGGAGTGCATTCAATTCCTATTTTAATTTCACATATCTTGCCTAGTTCAATACTTGATTTCTTTAGCTTATTAATAAGACTTCTTTCTACTGGATTAACTTGTATATTAAAAGCCAAATTAGCATTATTTTTAAATATATTCTGGCTAATTTTTTGATAATCTTGTGATAAATCCGTTTGTCTAAATAAAAAATTTACAATTGAGTCTTCTGTTATTTCCTTTTTTAAAATTATTATAGCTGTTGGAACTACAGCTTCTTCAAAGATACCTAATCCTAAATCTATTATAAATTCAATTGAGTAGTCCTTTAAGATTAGTTCTCTTATTTTTTTTCCAAATTTCTGAATTAGTAAATTATTAGGGACGATAAAAGATAACCTTGAATTTGATTTTATAAGAGAAAATGTTTTTTCAATGAAGTAAATATAAGAGTCAAAATCACCTTCCATAGAATAATAATTTGACTTAATAAATATCTTTTCAGATGGTTTAAATTCGACCCCATACGGCGGATTCCCGATCACCACATCAAAACCTACAAAATCACCCTCATCATTGAGCACTTCCGGGAATTCAAATCGCCACTCGAAGGCATTGGCATCATCATAGAACTTACCACTTTGCTGCTCAGCGACCTCGGCTTCGAGTTTGTCGAGTTGTTTCTGTAGCTTATCGCGGTCTTTGATGATATTGACGTCATCGAGCTTACCGAACAGATCACCGATCTCTGCTGCATTGTCGATCAGCGATATCCTACCGCGTAGCTTGCTCATCTCGACTTTCTTAGGGTCACGTGCATAGAGCGTCGTCGTAAATTCTGCCTTTAGCTTATCGATGAAGGCCTTGGTCTCGGCCTTGGCATCTTTGTCATTGGTATCCTTGTAAGCTTGGACAGCGAGCAGGTATTTTTGTACTGTCGTCTCCTTCTTCTTGAATACTTCTGACATATCTACATCAAGCGCAAAACGGCTGATGAGCGAGTTGCCACATTTGATATTGATGTCAATATTAGGTAAAGTCTCCAGGACATCCGGCGCTTTGTAATAGGCATTTTTGAGCAACTCGATCCAGAGACGCAAGCGGCATATCTTGACCGAGTTGGGATTGATATCCACACCAAAGAGACATGACTCGATGATGGTCTCCTTCTCATGAAATAGCGTCTCTTGTATGCGCTGACTCTCGGCATTGCGCGGATTATAAGCATATAGATCGCCCTCTTCGTCACGAATGGACAACTCATCATTGATGACTTCGACACGATATCCACGAAGCAGCCGGCCATCTTTGTCTTGCAGGATGTGCAGATCGCTTTTGATAGCAATCATTTCATTGAGCGCGGAGACGAGAAAGTGGCCCGAGCCTACGGCAGGATCGCAGATTTTGATGCTATTGATGATGTTATTGGCTTCGGTGCGGTCTTCGATCTTGTTGTACAGATCGGTGATATCGTTACACGCCCAGCCTTTGGCTTCATTGAATTTTTGTACTACCGCCCGACGTATGGTCTCACGACACATATACATGGTGATGAAGCCCGGCGTAAAGAACGAACCATCTTTGTAACCATTGATCTTTTCAAATATCAAGCCCAGTACCGATGCATTGATGAGCGTCTTATTGTCTTCTTGTATTGAGCCTGTGCCTTCGCTGGCAAAATCATAGGCATCCAGAAACTCGAATAAATATTGGAGTGATCGGATCGTGCCTGTTCGCTTCTGACCATTGGTATCTTTGAGTACTGTCTGGCTGTGGATGGGCATGGTCTTTTCATCCCGTAGGTTGCTGATCAAGATGGTCTCCTGCTCCAGTTCTGTGGGCTCGAATAGCGAAGAATTGAGATAAGGGACCTTCGCAAAGATGGATTTTACATCTTTATTGCGTTCGTCATGGTTTTTGGCGAGCACCTGAAAGAAGATCGTATTGAGATCGTCGTATTCTTTGATCGTTTTGGTATTGAGAAAAAGATATGCCTTGTCTCCTTTATGATAGGAGACTAATTGGCCTTCAAGCAATTTGAGAAATAAGATACGATTGATCCACGTGATGGATAGTTCGAGTCCTACGTTGAACAATCGCTCATCTTTCGTACTTCCATACTGTGATACATTCTTAATGCGGCTGAGCTTATCTACTGCTTCGATCTGTATAATGGCATCTTCGAGAATCGTACCAGAATGACGTTCCCCATCTTTGTGTCGGCCTATGAGTTTCTTGCTCCTTCCTTGGTTTCCGTGAGTCCGATGATGTGCAATAGTTCAGTATAAAAGCGTTTGTCAAGACTATTGCTGTCATTGGCAAAAGGCACTCTTAATAGATGGTACTCAGACAATAGTTTGTTGAGTTCTATGAGCTTGCTGTCATCTTCTTTGTCTGCATTGCGCAGTTCGTGTTCGTAGTGACGAATGTCGAAGTAGGTACAAGGTATTTGTTCATCAATCTCATCGATAAAAGGCTTTGCGATTTCGGTGTAAAAGAGATTGGTATTAGAGTTGACGTTCTGACCATCGCGCCACTTTTCATATTTTTTTACAAAATTACTATTGCCATAAAAAACCTTCTCAAAATACGCTGCATCGATGATGTACCACTCGTAGATATTGGTGATAATGATGTGTTTGATATCGATGTTACGCTCTTCTATTCGCTCACGCATGTAATACAAGACGAGTTCTTGCAGTGCCTTGCTATTGGGTTTGTCAGCGGATATCCACTCTGTCTTATTAGAAGGTCTTTTAGTTTCTATGATGACACCTACATTGGATTTATTACTACTATCGATATGAATGACCTGATCAATAGTGTTTTTAGAGTTGACTTCGTTTTTGCCTTTATAATAGGTATTGACCAAAAGTCCCTGACATGTGTTTTTTGATTATTTTCCCTTTCGGCCTCGTCTATTTTATCTAGCAAGTTGATGAGATTGGCCCTAAAGTTATCTATATCTCTACGTAGTGGTCTCACCTTTAGAAAGGCCGCATTGAGCGATATTTTAGGAGTGGTTGGTATCAGTTTTAATGGCATGGGATGAAAGAGTTATATTGCTGGTATTTAGTGTTTGCTGAATATTTTATATGTTGCTGAATTTCAATATTTTATTCAATTATAATTTTACACAAGTGCAAGGTTTTTAATTTATTGTGAATAAAACCTTTGCACTTTGATTTAACATTGTCCTATGCGGACGGCAGTCACTTTTTTGCATCTTTTGCTCTCACATATTCCTTTGGAATGCTTACCCAGAAAAAAAGTAACCAAAAAACGCTAGTTCAAAAAAAGGCGATTGCGAAGCAACGTTCTCTCTCATGTCAAAATGCTTTTTCTATTGCCTTGATTATCTGTCCTTTACATCAAATATTTATCATTGGCAATAGACGCACTTTTTCTGCCCATCCGCTAGCGGTTCACTTCGTCAAAGGCTTACACGCCTTTGGTGCTTTGCACTACACTACGTTCATGTTCACTATCGCTTGTTTTTTGAACAATTAACCACACCACTAGCTTTATAAAAATTGAGTGATGCTACTTTTTCAGCAGACCCTATTTAGTTTTGTGTTATTGGTTTTCTGTTTTACTATTCCAAATTTTTTGTGGTGGTAAAGGTAGGGAAAAATTTTCAGGAAAAAATCAATTACATTTCATTCTAACTTCACCAAGATTGTTTAGCTCTTTAGACCTTCTTTTCCAAAATAATACTTAGAAATCAAACAATGCAGATGGAGGTTTTTAGAATTTTAATTTTGGATTGCTTGTGAAATTTCTTCATTTGCAATGATCAATCTTAATAATTTTCTACTACGATGCATTATATTTGTAGTTTATTTATTGATGATATTGTGAATATTAGGTTGATCTTCAGGATGCGGCTATTGAGTATATTACCTCTGTTTTTGATAACATCCGGTTGCAAAAAAGGACCACCCGATGGTAACTATTGTGCCAAGGTGCAGTTTGTCCAGCCAGTCACTAAAAAAAATGCATCTTTGACCATCATTGCCGAAGTAAAAGACAATCAGGTGACGCAATTCAGCTTTCCTGACGGACACTTTGATGTCAGTCCACTGAAACCGGTGAAAATCCCACAGGATGGAAAATTTACGGCTGTGAGTACCCAGGGCACACTGTATAAAGTAACGATGCAAGGCGGCGCTGAAAAGTGCCTGAAAGCTCAGAATATGGTGCAGTGCAAGGGACTCTCAAAAGATGGTAAACGATGCGGAAGGTTTACAGATAATAAAAATGGACTTTGCTGGCAGCATAAGGGGCAAAATAAGTAAACAAATACCAAATCAAATGAATGAAAAAAAATGAACCTTATGAAAACTTGTAACTATTACTTTTCAACAGTTTCATTGTGTATCTTACTTCTATCAACAATTGAAGGTCAATCTGTTTTTAAATCGGGCTATATTGTCACTTTGTCAAATGATACTATACGCGGACAAATAGAAGAGCTGCAGCTTTACGATTTTTCAAAAAAAATCACCTTCAGAAAATCAGCAGGAACTGTTAGTATCTACCATGTAGATGATATTGAAGGATTTGGGATTTCAGGTGGAAGACGATTTACACGTTTCCGGATTGGGGACAATACACTTTTCCTGAATATTCTTTTTGAAAGCAAAGTCAGTCTATACTCTTATAAAAATCAGGAAGGTGTTTTTAAGTTTTTTATCAATAAACAAGGCTTAGGTCTGAGAGAAATTAAATACTCAGAGCGTATCGAAAGATCCACGTCTACTGTTTATGTAAACTATAAACTGAGAAAGTCCACAGAGCATTTTGGAATTTTATCATCGTATATGGCGGATGGTCCAAACACGCTGAAAAAAATAAAAACTATTGAGAAGCCCGGCGAAAATAACCTGATTAAATTATTTGAATTTTATCATAATGAAGTCTGCCCTGATGAAAAATGCTATGTCTTTATAGATCCGACACCCAAATCCAGAACAATAATTGAGCCTGCAGTCATACTCATGAAACACGGTATAGATGCTCCCAGAAATCATGACAATCCGGTGATTCACTTTGGTGGAAATATATACTTACAATTTCCCAGAGTAAATGACCATATAGGAATGAGAATCGGAATGGCGGTTGGAGTACGGGATTTTGTAAATTCAAGAAATCAACCTGAATCCGTAATTTTTACACGAGTTAATGTTCATGCTATGTATATATATCCCAAAGGCTGGTTCAGACCAAAAGGATCACTAGGCCTTGATCTGCAAAGGCCGACACAATTAGGATTGGGCGGAATGCTGGGTGCAAACATTCAAATCAGTAAAAAATCTACTATATCACTCAACTATGATCATTTCCTGTTTGGTTTATTCAGCAAATCAGAAGTAACTGCTTCAGGCACTATAATTGAGACCCTTTTATTTAACCCAAAATCATTGTCAATAGGTTTTGCTTATGACGTATCCAAGGAATGATGCATGGATATTCAGGGGCATTATTTAATATGGTGCAAGGTGGCAACCCTGCTACTGGCTTCGTTTCTGGGTTTGCCAGCTCAGTGACGGCATCAAGTGTCCAGAGTCTGGGAGGTGGTAAGATTGCTACACTCATTGGCGGTACATTATCGGGTGGTGTGGGAACAGCGGTGGTAGGAGGTGATTTCTATCAAGGGGCTACTTTTGGGTTGATATCTACTAGCTTGAATCATTTGGCAGAACATGTTTCTAAAGGGGTTATTGCAATAAGAAAGAAAATTGTAGAAATAGCAAAATCCTATGTAGGTTCTGAAGATTGGGCTGTTAAGGCTGAAAAAGATCAATTTGGAAGCAACACTAACAAGTGTAATAAATTTGTTTATGATGTCCATATGGAAGCAGGAGTTGATGACGGTCAACCAAACTTGATGAATCCAACGGGTACTCTCATTCCATTTGTAGATGATGTATTTGGTCCAGTTTTAGCTGGACAATGGGCAGACCCTAGTTATGAAATTCCAGGTTGGAAGGTTGTTAGTTATCCTAAGCCAGGTGATGTAATCGCTATTCCAATGCCAGGTGGGGATGGTTATTCAGGTCATGTGGGGATTGTTACAGGGGCAAGGGCTTATCGTAATACAATTAGTGCAAATGCGAAAGTAGTTGTCCAAAATAATTGGGGATTTCGTACTGGTGATAAAGCTGTTTATAGACGATATGTTGGACCTTAACTAAATTTTATTTAAATGAGAAATGTATTTTATTTTGTTATTTTCATTTGTAGTTGTTCAAATTCGAAAGATGATTGTTATAGTATTAAAAATAACATTAACTACGATGAAATATTATATGCCACACGTAAAAGAGTAGTTGATTTAACTTGGTCAGAACAGCCATTTACTTATCCTGAATTTGCTAATATGACAAGTTACTCTGAATGCTTTAAAGAAGATGCAATTAAAATAATAAAATTAAATAAGCATGATGAAACTATTATAGGATTAGCACTTTGGAGTATGAAAGAGTTGGGTTCCGAAGAAACAATACTTTTTGCGAACGATATTATTGAACATATTGACGAGGATAATTTAATAATATGGTTATATGGTGGTTATGGGAATAAAAATTTTATAAAAAACTTTAAGAAAAGTAATTATAAAGATTTTTTTAATCTCTGTATAAATAAATTTCCAAATAAAAAAGTAGAATTAATTAAGTTAAGAGATGTTAGTACATGGGAGTGGATAAATATTCAAATACAATTACTAGATAACTATGATTAACGCTACTAATCTAATAACATAATAAAATATAATATAAAGGGAGTGTAAGAAAGATTGTGTAAACTAGTATCAAGGAGTTAGGCTTCCATCTGTGGGGGGTACCCCCCACAGATGGAAAATTTTTTAATATGTTTGTGCGACCAAGTACAGACACATTTTTTAACCTAACAAATTTAATAGTTATGCAAAGTAACAAATTTAATCTTAATCTCTCTGAATTTCTTCAGGATGTCAAGTCTCTTAATGATTTTGACAATGTTATGAATGGTCTTTACAAAGATGGCATTCAAGAACTTTTAAAAGCTGAACTAAGTCATCATTTAGGCTATTCAAAACACTCGCCCGATGGGATTAATTCAGGTAATTCCCGGAATGGGTCTTATAAGAAAAAGATACGCACTACACAAGGACAGGTAGAGTTGGATATTCCACGGGATCGTAACGGTGAATTTGAGCCTATCATTGTTCCCAAGGGCCAAACTACCACTGAGAAAGTAGAATCTGTCATTACATCTCTTTACAGCAGAGGTATGAGCACCGATGACATAACAGCTCAAATTCAGGAAATTTATGGCTTAGACGTTTCTAAAACCTTTGTTTCAGATATTACAAACAAAATGATTCCGGCTATCCAGGAATGGCAAAACAGACCTTTGGATAATACTTATTACATCGTTTGGATGGATTGTATTTGTTTTAAAATCCGGCAGGATAATAAAATCATCAACAAGAGTATTTATATCGTTATAGGACTGAAAACCAATGGGATCAAAGAAGTTTTGGGCATCTGGATGAGCGCCAACGAGTCTGCCGCGTTTTGGCTTTCTGTCTTAAATGAGCTCAAAGACAGGGGCGTTAAAAAGATGCTCATTGCATGCACTGACAATCTTACAGGATTCACTCAGGCCATTCAAACTGCTTTCCCCGATACCGTATCCCAGCTTTGTATCGTTCATCAAATCAGAAACTCTATGAAGTTTGTCCCATGGAAAGATAGAAGGGCCTTCCTGGCTGATTTAAAAACTGTTTATGCCGCTTTAAATATGGAAACTGCTCTCATTGCTTTTGAAGCTTTTAAAGCAAAATGGGGGTCTAAATATGCCTATGCCATTAAAAGTTGGGAAGCAAACTGGTCAAATCTATCTCCCATGTTTCAGTATCCTACTAACATTCGTAAAATTATGTATACCACTAATACCATTGAAGGCCTCCAACAGAGCCATCAGAAAATTTACCAAAACCAAAACACTTTTTCCAAATGATCAGGCAGCCTTGAAATCTGTATATCTTGCTATTCAGCAAATTCAAGTTAAATGGACAATGCCAATTCATAACTGGCATATTACTCATAATGAAATTTTAATTATCTTTGAGGATAATTTGATTCAGCCATAATTCTTTGAAGTTTTGTTTACACAAAATATTTTACAGCCTCCATTCATTCAATAAAACATCCTACAATGTCCCTCTCAACTCCTGCTCCCTTTCTATTGCTTCAAACAATGCCTTAAAATTGCCCTTTCCAAAAGATTTAGCCCCGTGTCTTTCTATGATTTCAAAAAATACAGTAGGTCTGTCCTGAATCGGTTTTGTGAATATCTGAAGCAAATATCCTTCTTCATCCCTGTCCACGAGTATATTCATACGCTTGAGATCTTCAATGTCTTCTTTGATATCTCCTACACGCTCGAGAACTGTATCATAATAATTATCAGGAACATACAAAAACTCAATACCGTTGTTTCTCAATGATTCTACAGTGTGGACAATGTCTTCGGTAGCTATGGCAATATGTTGAACGCCTGCTCCGCCATAAAAATCAAGATATTCTTCGATCTGAGACTTTTTTTGCCATCTGCAGGCTCATTGATGGGGAATTTTATGTATCCATTGCCATTGCTGACCACTTTTGACATCAATGCTGTATATTCTGTTGAAATATCCTTATCGTCAAATGTCACCAATAACTTAAATCCCAGGACATCTTCATAAAATTTAACCCACTTGTTCATATCGCCGAGTTCAACATTGCCTACGCAGTGATCCACATATTTAAAGCCAAGCGGATTGATTTTGACAGGACTCTTTTTGGGTGCATAACCAGGCAAAAATGCGCCGTGATATGCGGATCTTTCGACTAATGTGTGAATCGTTTCACCATAAGTTTTAATTCCTGCCAGTATCACATATCCGTTTTCATCTTCGGCTTTATAAGGTTCAAAGGCACTCTCTGCGCCTCTTTCTATGGCTTTATGGTATGCATCACTCACATTGTCCACCCATAAAGCAAGCACTTTGACACCATCACCATGCTGAGCTACATGACGAAGTATTTCATGGTCAGGATTCAGAGCAGAAGTGATGACAAATCTTATCTTACCTTGCTGCAGGACATAAGAAATTACGTCTCTTGAACCTGTCTCAGGACCTTTATAGGCTATCAGTTCAAAACCAAAACAATGCTGGTAAAATAAGCTTGTTTGTTTGGCATTCCCCACATAAAACTCAATAAAGTCTGTTCCATTGATCGGAAATGTATCTTTATCTGTATTGGATTGAAAAATTGCTGAAGTATTCATTTTTATTTTTTGATTAGGTTATTCAATAATTATTGGGTCGGTCTTTACATCCAGCTCAATGCATAATCTTCATCTTCGATGTTTACAGCATGATTGGTCATGAGGAGTGGCCTGAAAGTATCTACCATGACGGCAAGCTCTTTGGTTTCCTTTTGGCCAATGCTTTTTTCCACTGTACCGGGATGAGGTCCGTGTGGTATGCCTCCGGGATGCAGGGTGATTTGCCCTCTTTCCACATGTTTGCGACTCATGAAGTCACCATCCACGTAATACAACACCTCGTCACTATCAATATTGCTGTGATTGTAAGGTGCGGGAATCGCCAATGGGTGATAATCATACATCCTGGGGACAAATGAACAGATCACAAAACTCCTGGTCTCAAATGTCTGATGCACCGGAGGCGGTTGATGTACCCTACCGGTTATAGGCTCAAAATTGTGAATCGAAAATGCATAAGGATATAAATACCCATCCCAACCGACGACGTCAAAGGGATGGGCTTTATAATGGTAAGGGTAGAGGTTGTCTTGTTTTTTGATATAAAGAAGGTAATCTCCTTTCTCATCGTAAGTGACGAGTACACCGGGCTTTCGGATATCTCTTTCACAATAGGGAGCATGCTCGGCAAGTTGACCAAACGCATTCCTGTATCTTTTTGGTGTGATGATAGGTGATGTTGACTCTACGATAAATAACCTGTTGGCCGATGTATCAAATTCCAGCTGGTAAATGGTTCCCCTCGGAATCACCAGATAATCACCATATTCAAACCTGATATCTCCATACATGGTTTTGAGTACACCGGTACCTTCATGTACAAATATACATTCATCGGCATCTGCATTTTTATAAAAATAATCCATCGTTCCGGACATAGGAGCAGATAAAATTATCCGGCAATCACTATTGACTAATACAGGTTTTCTGCTGTCTAAATAATCTTCTTCGGGTGAGATATCAAATCCTTTCAAACTGCGGTGCTTGAGCTGTTTGTCATGGATGGTCACGGGCTTCACGTCGATGGGTTCACCCACCTGAGTGATCATCGTTGGCGGATGATTATGATACAAAATCGAGTACATATCACTAAACCCTTCCGTAGAAAACAATTGCTCATGGTAAAGTGAGCCATCAGGCTTTCTGTATTGAATATGCCTCTTGTGAGGTATCTGTCCCATGGAGTGGTAATGCATATCAATTTTGTTTTGAGAGATTATCAAATATTTTTTTTAAGATGCTGTCCAATATCTCCAGTTCTTCATCAGAAATATCATCATAGGCCGAAGCCCTGAATTCTCTGGCAACGGTTTCCGTAAGTTTAAATAATTTTTCTCCGGATTCAGTTAAAGATATGACAAACTTCCTTCGGTCTTTTATATCAGACAATCTTGTCACCATACCTTTCAGCACCATAAGGTCTATCATTCGGGTGACAGTAGGTGCATCTTTGAAAGTAAGTTCTCCGAGTTCCTGCTGACTCAGATTGCCGTATTTATTCAGAATATTGATCAGAATCCATTGATCTACAGTCACATCTGCTTCAGGATGTAGGAGCAATAATCGGTTGAAGGTAAGACGCATCATTTTGACTGTCTTTTCCACAGCAAAGCCAAGGGCTTCCTGTCGTTTGGATACTTTTTTTGATTTTATTTTCATCGTACTGTCTTTGATAACTTACTACAATATTTAGTTGTCGTACTAATAATTGCAAAACAACTAAAATGTTCCGAAATATACAAATTTTAACGGATGATTTTCATCATTCTCAGTAAATAAGGTGTAGCTACGTAAACGTCTAGATCATTGTAGTATCAACTGAATAAGCAAAGCATATATGGAACAGAGAATATCTCAGTTACTCACGTTCAAAAAACAGCGAAAGAGAACGAAAAATCGCAAATGCGTCTATCGCATAAAAAACACAAATATTAGGAAAAATGTACAAATTGCGATAGAAAAAGCATAAGACTGAACGATCCTGTAAGCTGAACGAAGTAAAGTACAAAGTACCAAAGGCATGTGCCTTTGACGTAGAGAACCGTGAAACGGATGGGTGGGCCATGACAATGCGAGAAGTGAAGGAACCCGAAAGGGACGGGCCGCTTTGAGAGCAAACGGTCATCAATACTAGCTGATCTAAGTTTAGATCAGTGCCTTTATTTTTGAGTGATTTCGTATCACTCAAATGCAGCAAAGCTGCACCATTCAGTTACCTTTTTTTGAACTAGCGTTTTTGGGTTACTTTTTTTCTGGGTAAGCATTCCAAAGGAATATGTGAGAGCAAAAGATGCAAAAAAGTGACTGCCGTCCGCATAGGACAATGTTAAATCAAAGTGCAAAGGTTTTACTCATTATACATCAAAAAACCTTGCACTTGTATAAAAATATAATTGAATAAAATATTGAAATTCAGCAACATATAATATATTCAGCAAACACTAATTAAAAACCCCTACACCCATTTATCTAAATAAATATTCTTATAAAAAATTTATTCCCATATATATAAATTCGTATCAGCAAGCCCTAATGACATCAAATACTGTTAGTATGGCACAGCTAAATAACGCATGTTACTTTCTTACAAAAAGAAAAGTGTCAGTATCCAATAATCACTATCTGCCTACTATTTCTCCAACTCCGCTTCAAAATACTTAATAAATGTATCAATATCCATAGCGCCTACATCACCATGACCCTGACGCCTTACTGATACTTGTTGGTTTTCTGCTTCTTTGTCGCCTATGATCAACATGATCGGCACTCTTTTCAGTTCAGTATCTCTGATCTTACGACCGATGGACTCTGCCCTGTCATCTATAAAACCTCTGATATCATGTTTGGCAAGGGTGGCTTTGATCTCTTCGCAATATGGCAACAATCTGTCAGAAATAGGCAGAATAGCAAACTGATCGGGAGTCAACCATAGAGGAAACTTACCGGCAGTATGCTCTATGAGTATCGAAATAAATCGCTCCATTGATCCGAATGGAGCCCTGTGTATCATGACAGGTCTGTGGGTTTGATTATCAGATCCGATGTATTCCAACTCAAATCTTTCTGGTAGGTTATAATCCACCTGTATCGTGCCCAACTGCCATGATCTGCCCAATGCATCTTTGATCATAAAATCGAGTTTTGGTCCGTAAAAAGCCGCTTCACCGAGCACGGTGGTAGTCTCCATGTCCACCTCGGCGGTAGCTTCTATGATGGCTTTTTCAGCCGCATTCCAGTTTTCGTCTGACCCGATATATTTTTCTGGTTTTTCAGGATCGCGAAGAGATATCTGTGCTGTAAAATTGTCAAAACCCATCTTGCGGATGACCATCTGTGTCAATTCAAGTACTTTGAGAAATTCCCCTTTGACCTGATCTACCGTACAGAAGATATGTGCATCATCCTGAGTAAATCCACGTACTCTCGACAATCCATGCAACTCACCACTCTGTTCGTACCGATATACAGTACCAAACTCACCGATACGCATGGGCAACTCGCGGTATGATCTCGGCCTGTTTCCGAAGATCTCGCAGTGATGAGGGCAATTCATCGGCTTAAGGAGGAATTCTTCACCATCCTTGGGCGTGTGGATGGGTTGGAAACTGTCAGCCCCATATTTGGCATAGTGTCCTGAAGTAACATACAAACTCTTGCTACCGATATGTGGTGTCACTACCATCTGATATCCTTGTTTCTCCTGTTCTACTCTCAGAAAATTTTGCAATTTTTCGCGCAGTTGGGTTCCTTTAGGCAACCAGATGGGAAGCCCCTGCCCTACTTTCTCGGAAAACATAAACAACTCCAGTTCAGCTCCAAGCTTTCTGTGATCTCTCTTTTTGGCTTCTTCAAGCAGTTCGAGATAATCAGTAAGTTCTTTTGCTTTTGGGAAAGTGATGCCATAAATCCGGGTCATCTGTTTGCGCTTCTCATCTCCACGCCAGTATGCGCCGGCAAGGTTCATGATTTTCACAGCCTTAATAGAAGAAGTATCGGGGATGTGAGGTCCTTTGCACAGATCTGTAAAATTGCCCTGAGTGTAGAAAGTAATGTTACCATCTTCAAGACCCTCTAAGAGTTCAAGTTTGTATTCATCCGCTTTTTCTGTAAAATAAGCTATAGCGTCGTTTTTACTTACATCTTTGCGGATATACTGACTTTTGATTCTTGCAAGCTCGAGCATTTTTTCTTCTATCTTAGGCAGGTCAGCCGGAGTCAGCACCGTATCTCCTGTATCTACATCATAATAATACCCATTGTCTATAGCGGGTCCGATCCCAAATTTTATACCAGGATACAGCAGCTCCAGTGCTTCCGCCATCAGGTGCGCTGAGGAGTGCCAATAAGTAGCCTTTCCTTCTTTATCGTTCCAGGTGAATAATTTTACATTTGAATCTGCTTCAATAGCTCTGGATGCATCCCAGGTCTCTCCGTTTACTGATGCTGCCAGTACATTTCGGGCCAAACCTTCGCTTATAGAAAGGGCGATGCCCATTGAAGTAACTCCCTTTTGATATTGTCTCACACTTCCATCAGGCAGCGTAATATTGATCATTTGCATACAAATTCTTATTAAGACCGCAAATTTACGGAATCATTCTTGTTTAAAGCTACCATTTTACAGTCATTTTGAATTTTATCATTTAAAAACATACTCACCATCTGTTTTTCCTGAATAATCCAAATATGGATACCGATATATAATAACCAAAGAGAAGAAAATCCAAAAATGGCGTCCAAACAAGCAAATCACCGACGGCAAGACGTTTCATGGCTATGCGACTCAGCAAAATTTGTCCTGCCAGTTTAATTAAGAAAATCGCAAATGCAATGATGACCCATTGATGGTAAATCATCAAAACCAAAATCAATGCTGGATAAAATAATATATGAGTAGCAGAAAATACACCCAACAGCAGCTTTATTATTGGCTTGTAGTATATTGATGTAGAGATATGGCGACCTTTTTGCATCAAAAAATCTTTTATACTATTCTTACCTTCAGAATACATAAAAGTATCAGGATCTGTACATACTGCAACATTGCTTCCGGTGACGACAGACTGAACAAAAAGATCATCATCACCTGAGGCTACATGATGATGTGCTGAAAATCCTCCTGCGCTTTCAAACACTGACTTCTTATACATCAGGTTTCTTCCCACACCCATATATGGCAATCTAACACCTGCAAAACCCATATATTGAAATGCTGTCAAAAATGTTTCATATCTTGCAAATCTGGATAAAATATTGTCGTAAGGAAATATAGGACCATAACCCAAAACCACTGCTTTGTCCTCAGTCCTAAGAAGGGTGTCAACCATCTTTTTGATCCACTTATCAGATTGAGGCACACAGTCGGCATCAGTAAAGAGCAGAATCGGATATTTTGATGAAGCAATGGCTTGACTCAAAGCAGCTTTTTTCCCCGGCGCATCATGCTTTGCTTTCAAAAGTACAAGATTTTCATCCTGTATAGCAATGAGTTTTTCTATACTATTGTCCGTACTGAAATCGTCTATGACAATGACTTCAAAGGAGGGATAATCCTGCTTTAAAATTTTTTGGACAAGATGGTAGATTTGATCTCCGGAATTTTTACTGGCGATAATGACAGAGACCGATGGATATTGTTCAGGGTTGAAAGATGAAATTGAATTTTTCCTTTCTTTCAAAAAGCCTCTCAACAGTAATCCATAATAACTTAAAGTCAGGCATGCCGTACATACCATCACGATGATCAGAGTTAATCCCATCCAATGTCAAAATTAATCACTAATCTACATTGATTCCTGACCAAAGTTTACGAAGCAAAAGGGCTGAAGCAACTGCAACCAATGTTGCCATCAATGCATTAGCAGTTTGACCATAAATCAAATAACCCATACCAAACAGTAAAGCATAGACCCCAAGACACCCTAATACCATCATCAGGATTTCAGAACTTAACCTACCTGTTTTTGTATGTTCATTGGTGATAATACCCGTTGCCATACCGTTATCGATCACGGGTTTCCATCCCATAGCATGTGGACGTATTGTTTTATAGAAATTAATAAGAGTACTTGATTTGGTAGGTTTTGTGAAAAGCGCTGTCAGAATCCATGCTACTGTTGTTATGGCAATACCCAGTATTAGTTTTTCGTGAGATAGCAGCTGATCTTTCACCACTAGTTCCATGATGAGTGCAACAATAAATGAAACCACCATGGCCACGATTTCACTCATAGCATTGACCCGCCACCAGAACCATCTGAGTATAAATAATAATCCCGTGCCTGCTCCTATCTGAAGAAGTATGTTGAATGCCTGCAATGCATTGGTTAAAAACAAAGCAAAAATGGCAGCAAGTATCATTAAAATCACTGTAGAAACACGACCTACTAAAACCAATTCTTTTTGGTCTGCTTTAGGTTTGATAAATCTCTGATAAAAATCATTGACGACATATGAGCTACCCCAATTGAGATGCGTACTGATCGTGGACATCAATGCAGCAATCAAGGCTGCTATGACTATGCCTAACAAACCGGTAGGAAGATAAGACAACATCGCGGAAAATGCAAGGTCGTCTTTCACAAAATTGGCATCCATATTGGGAAATGCTGTCTGGATGGATTCTAATGTCGGAAAAACAACGATAGAAGCAAGCGCTATCAAAATCCAAGGCCATGGCCGGAGTGCATAGTGTGCTACATTAAAAAACAGGGTTGCAGTGATCGCATTTTTTTCATCTTTAGCTGATAACATACGTTGAGCAATGTATCCGCCTCCACCAGGCTCGGCACCGGGATACCACACACTCCATCATTGCACAGCGATAGGGACAATAAAAAGAGGAACCAAGACTTCCATATTATTGAAGTCGGGTAAAAAACCAAGCTTTGGTTGTACAGCAGGATTAGCTAATAAATTGTTTAATCCTCCTATTTCTGGCATATTGACAATGTAAATAGCAGCCCATATCATACCTATCATGGCCAGTACAAACTGAAAAAAATCAGTGTAGATGACACCTTTAAAACCTCCTACTGAGGAATAAATGACAGTAATGATTGACACAGTGAGTACGGTGGTCATTGGTGATAATCCCAATAATATGCCACCAATTTTTATGCCTGCCAACATCACAGTTGCCATGATCATCACATTAAAAAATACACCTAGATATATGGCTCTGAATCCTCTCAGAAACCGGGCTTCTGCCCCACTATACCTCAACTCATAAAACTCAAGATCAGTTGTGATCCCTGACCGTCTCCACAACTTGGCATATACAAATACCGTCAGCATTCCGGTCAGCAAAAAAGCCCACCAGGCCCAGTTTCCGGCTACACCGTTATTACGTACTATATCTGTCACCAGATTGGGCGTATCAGCAGAAAAAGTAGTAGCGACCATGGATACACCAAGCAGCCACCATGGCATACTCCTGCCTCCGAGAAAAAACTCCGCACTGTTTTTGCCTGCAGTCTTTGATACGGCAAGACCAATGACCATAGTCAGTATAAAAAATAACGCTATAACGACCCAATCTAAAGTGGCTAAATGCATGATGTTGGTTTTAATGTTTCAAAATGAGACAATGCTTTTTAAGTACCCGCGGTAAAGTTAAATAACTTATTGAATAATTATGGTGTAACTACTGCAAATTAAAATTTTATGGGGAAGTCGATGACCAAAGTTGTTAAACACAAATTAATGTCTGAAATGAATTATGTCCCGTGCCGCCAACTGAAATAAACCTACTCTCTATCTTTTTTTATTCTTTTAAAAATTTTAAACTTGATGACCTTCCTCGCTCGTCATTGATGTAGGCGATATAGGCTCCGTTTTTTAAGATATGGATGTCAAGGGGCTGATGAGGCAGGATGCGCTTTTGCAATAAAGAGCTTCCCTTGATGTCATAAACGGAGACATCTATGGCATCATCATTGCCAAAATACAAAAACTGGCCCGCAGGATTGGGAAACAAGGTGATATCAGATGAGGGTATCTCTTGATGGCTGCTGAGCACTGAGGTATTGAGCCAGGCCTTCTGCTCCTTATCAAAGCCGGATGTCAGGATGATATCTTTTTTACCATCGGCATTGATGTCTCTGGTGTACAGGATCCTGGAGACTGCCAGGCCGCGTGGAGCAAAGCCACCTGTGGAACCTCCCAGCGCTTTTGCTACCTCCTTTAAGGCTTCAAACTGAAAAGGTCCGGTACCCTTACCCACATGGATCGTAAGTGATGCTGCTGTCAGGGTAGCTACGATCATATCCGGCCAGCCATCACCATTGATGTCATCACAGTGGACCAGGAGACCATTGGTGACATTGTCCAGGCTGACAGCGGATCTTATTGCTGTAGTGGCAAACTGATCACGGTTTTCTATCATACGCAGCCCCTTCTGAAAATCCATGACTACCAGATCGAGATCTCCGTCTTTGTCCATATCCCGTGCGCTCAGCGTATGCGAACGATAGTAATTGTCACCGCCCAAGATCTCACGGGTAGTAAAAGTACCATCAGCTTTGGATATAAATACAACAAAAGGGATGCCGTCACTGCCTGTACTTGCGATGATATCATCTCTTTTATCTCCGTTTAAGTCGGCAGTAAAGACAGTAGCATATCGGCGCTTTTTTTGCTCTACTGTGATCTTCTCGAAGGTAAAATTTCCTTTGTTGCGATAGATAAACATATTTTCTGCGTTTGAAAATCCATCATCCATAGTGACAAGGACATCGCGCCGGCCGTCACCATCGTAGTCCAGTACTCCTTCTATATCCTCACTGAAAGATGCAAATGTCACGCGCTCATATACATTGCTGGCTTTGCTTCTGAAGATATCGCTCTCTGTGACGATGTCCACCATGCCATCCCCATCATAGTCATGGGCATCGATGATGATATCAAAGTCAGTAAAAAGGGAGAAGTTTGTACCGGGATAGTTGCCTGATCCGTACAGATATTTTCTATACTTCTTGCCTGAGAGTCCGTAGAAATCCAAATGCTTGCCATCAGCGTTGAGTACCGGTATCATCGGTTGTGAAATACCTGTATGTGATGTTTCCAGATCGAAAAGTGTCGTTGCCGAGCCATAGGTGAGGGATTGCGCCCGGAGGGAGAGGGTGATGATCAAGAGTGATAGGGTTTGGTGGATTTTCATATTTTCAAAATTTTATTTAGTTATAAAGTAATCAATGTTTTCGGGACAATCGTGACTCTATATACCAGTGCGGCTGAACAAAATACCGGACGGGCATTTTTTGTTTCATGATGCCTGTGAGGATGTCTTCCGGTGTCATGCCCAGCTTTTTAGCTGTTTTGATGATGGTTTTTTGGTTGACATCCATGGTTTTCTTTTGTGTGCCAAAGACATCATATCCTTCACCTTCTGAAGTAAAGCGACCATAGACAAATTTGCCTTTTGATGACCAGGCGAGTGAAGCTATCAGCTCATCATCATTGTTGTACTCAAAGTATGCGGCCGTGCCAAATGCTTTGCTGAGTTTGTTGAGTATGTCCTGCAGATGTGGCGTCTGTTGTGTTTCTTCAGCCAGATAAGTCTGGAGATCAGAGTAGGAGATATAAGGCGCATTAAATCCAAAGATGATCGTATGGCCAGTAAAGGTAGCGATGGCGACTTTATTTTCTCTTTGTACATCGTCGATGATGGTGGTGATGTCTCCTTCTTTTATGTTTGGTTGAATGCCGAGGATGTTCAGTATTTTGGGTATGTCATTTGTGGGAAGATACCACCATCGGCATTGATCTTCGATAGATTCCAACACATGACTCTGCTCCTTGGTGAGTTTGATACCTCGATTTTCTTCTTTGATTCGTAGGGCTTCGAGGTAGGATGCAGTAATGATTACTTTATCGGAATTGTTTAAATAAAAATATAATTCTGCATTTAACTTAACAGCTAAAGAATGACATATTGCAATAGGATTGAATGAAAAAGAATTATCTAAAATAATAAATATACTTTTTTCAGAATCAATGTATGATATAAAAAAACTAAAATCTATAATATGATCAGTAAAATAATACCTGTTACTAAGTTTATTTTTCTCATTTTGAATATATTTAGAACCTTCACTTTCCAATTTCCCTTCAGTTACTAGTTGTTCATATTTTGAAAAATTTACAACTCTATCAAAACCATTTACATTTTCGATTCTTCTTACTTTCTGTCCTAGTACTATATTTTTAAATTCATTAAATAAATTTTCTGAACTGTGTATTTCACAATCAATAGCGTTAATAAAACTTTTATTAGACTCTATTATTTTCACAAAATTATCTTTGGAAATTCCTTCTTTTGTTTTGATGTATAATTCCATTTTCCGATAATTAATTAATATTGAGTGCCTTTTCCATTGTTGTAAACCTTACTGATGATATCCCTTTAAATTGAGTTGTTATTTCAAGAGCCCAAATGTCTCTTAGCGACTCATTCCAATCTGTTGCTTTCACATATACATCTAATTGCTTAATATTTGCAACAGGGCTACCTGGCAAATCCCTAATGGTGCCTTGTGCCAATTCTTCAAGGTGCTTCCTATTACTATTAATCCAAGTTGTTACGTTAGTTGTGTTTGTAGTTTTCATACTAATTACACTCAACTTTCCTCCAGAACGTTTTATAAAATCTACTAATTTAAAACTATGATGAGTTAATTCCCAACCATCATAAAAAGGTGCTTTTGCCATCAATCTTTCGAAAAATGTACCTCTTTTAAAAAAACCAGGAAAACCCTTTGCCCACCAAGTTGCAATTTGATCTTTTTTGAGTGTTTTACTAAAATTGCTTAAAAACTTATTGGCAAGCTTATCCAGATCCCCACAGCTATTATGAACCAAATACCCTGCATTACCTACTAGATAATTGTGGGTAGCATCGACTGTAAAGTTATAGACGGTATGTGTGCCTTCCAGCTTTTCTTTGGATGTAAGTGCAGCAATTCCGGACTTGGTTTTGACTACATCTCCGGCATTGAGCCAGGCCACCGGCCTCCACATATCTGTGTCAGCATCCATAAATGGATGCATCGATGTTACTTCTACATCTTCTCCATTGTCAAATGTAAGCTTCCAGACATCATCGGAAGTGTGAGTAAAGATAGCGGTGACGGGAGAAAAAACAAAATCATCATCGGAATCTTCATCAGTTGGTATCTTGGGCGGGTTGATCTTTCGGATATCTGTTACGGTGTATATCCCTTGGGTACCTTGCTCCGGGATGGATAAACTGACATTGTCCCCTATTTTTCTGATATCATAAGCCTCTAAAGAAGTATCGTTCAGTGACAGTTGACAAGAGTGGGACATGAATCCACTGACTCCCGCGTCGGCTATCAGCGTCCTGAGACTACACGCCGCCGTAGTGCTGCGCGCACGCTCTGCCGCATCCCACTCGAGTCCCGAGTAGTCAGAGTGGAAGGTGATGCAGGCTTGGCCTTGTCCACATAGCCTGCCTAATGATACTATCATAAGCATCACGGAGAAAAGCGTTATTTGGACTATTGATTTCATGTGTTTATTTTTATTTGTTTTTTAATGGTCAGATGGAATTGATAACTTATCTCCATCTTTGGTGTTATCGAACTTACGTTTCGCATGAAAATAATCATCAAGGTTTGTGTACCACAAAGATGGTTCATGCTCATTTCATGTGTATGGGTTTATTTATTTTATACCAGCGATCATTGTATCAATTGTAATTTACTCCCAGTCAGACCATAAAAATCCACATGTTTACCATCACTGCTAGCTGTAGGTATCATCGGTTGTGATAACTCCCAAGATGCTGCATCCTGATGGAATAAAGAGGAGGTAGACCCAAAGGTGAGGGATTGGGTTCGGAGGGAGAGAGAGGTAAAATAAAAAAAGACAAATTTATACATGAATTAAAATTAAAAATTTTTATCTTCAATTATTTTTATATTGCAAATAAAATCCCAAATTGAATTGGCAAAAAGATACTCATTATTTGTATAGAATTCGTATTCATAGTCATAGTAAAGTCTACCAAATGACTCAGCCGATTTAAAAGAATAAAATATATCGTGTGCTGGAATTCCCGGGCATATAGGCAAAATCAAATTTGATCTATAAATTTCTGATATTTCAGAATCAAAATTTTTTAGTCTATTAAGAATTTCAGGAACATTATAACATGTATTAAATTCATGTAATAAAGGATTAATTGAGTTTTCAAAAATAATATTACAATCTTCTAAAGATACACCTTCATCATAATTGCTAATATCCATAATATTTATTGCATTAAAATGTAATAAATATTGCTTAATTGAACCTGGTAAAGACGCATTAAAAAAGGATTCTATTTCTTGAATTAATATTAAATTCTGGTTTAAATTATAATCAAATAATTCCAATCCAGACAACCATTGAGTGTTTCTTAAAATTTTCATAAATTTTTATAATGATTTATTGTTTTAAAATATAGGGCCAGAAAACGCCCCCTTTAATCCGTACTTAATCATAGCTCCTCCCCCTGTATGTTTTACAGAATTGTGTATTGATGAAGGTACAAGAAACATTGTAATACCATCTTGATGATGATGCCAAGTATGCGGTACTCCACCAATATTTATTTGATTGCCAGAAAAAGTAATATTATTACCGTATTGACTTTTTACCTGTTTAAACCAATTTGTTGCTAAAGTCAGGTCTGCACCTGAAGGTGTGTCCGTGGTGTACCCTACCAAATGATTATCTTCAAACTTAATAATTTTATTATTTAATGACCCCCTAGGTGCAAATTCTTCAAATAATGGAAAACCATCGCTATCAAAATAAACTTTTTGCCCATTAATAGTTTTATAAGCTGCACATTTTGGACATCCTGCTTTAGTACCAAGTATTAAACCAGAAGGTTTTGGCATTTTCCAATCAGGCTTTCCAGTAATTCTTCTAACATAATTTTCAATAGCATTCTCACACCCATTATGCACCACAACACCATCATTCCCCACCAAAAAATTATGCAAGTCCTTGACTTCCAGATTATAGACCTGATGGGTACCTTGTAATTTAGTAATTTTAGAAACTTTTGCCTGTCCGAAGTAAGAGAGTACGATCTCATCTTTTTCGAGCTCAAATGCATGTTTCCATCCTCCAGCTGATGCAGAATACACAGGATGATTTTCTGTGATGCCCAGGCTATCTCCAGACTCAAAATTGACAATCAATACCTTATCCGAAAGATGGGTAAATATACCAGTAACAGGGCGATAAGCATATCCATCTGCTATATCTTCTTCCGGTACTTTCTGAGGTAGGATGTGTCTGATATCCGTGATATGAAATGGACCTGAGATACCTTGCTCCAGCAAATTCATATGTACGGTATCATTTAGTTGATATCCTTTTTCTTTTATCCAGTCCTGGTGCAAGGCGAGTTGGCACTTACTTTGTCCTCCGACTTGCTCAAAAGTCACACTACACCAGTCGGTATCATTGAGCTGATGAGTATCTCTTTCTCTTTGTTCATCTGATGTGTATGGGTCTTTGTGGTTTGAATTGGTATCAGACAATATGTCTGTAGATGCGGTGAGGCCATAAGTTGCATTTACTGTTGTATGGGCTACTACATGGTCCATCAACTTGATTTGCTCGATGGGTATTGGAATCAAGCCAACATCTGCCGATGCAAAAACTGGTGTACCTGAAACGAAACATCCACCCAAAAGAAAGCATTTTGCAGCTATTGCCTTTGCAAATACTTTTTGGCCCCCTGATGTACCAGCTATCATACGGAAAGCACCATCAAGATAAAGGGCTGCAGCATCTTTTATTGGTCCAATAAAACTAGTAACCAAGCTTGCAGAAGCCGCTATGACAAAGTCCTTTATAGCCTGACTTACAGTGTATCCCGAACTGGTTGCTTTGCCAGCCACTGCTACAAATCCATCAAGTATAGCTTTTCCAAATTTACTTTTATTTGACTTCCAAGGCAAAAGGCTCGATAATCCACTCCAGGCTGCACCCAGGTAGTCCACTTTTTTGAATGCCAATTCCCAACTGTTCACTTCAGAATCAGTCAATCTTATAATTACTGCCTGAACCACTGCATCGATAGCTGAATTACCAAGGATTTTTAAAGCTGCTCCCCAAGGTGAGAGTGTTACACCTCTTTTACCAGTAGGATTTTCTCCACGGGCAGCAACAATTCCTCCGGGATCTTCAAAGGGTACGAAAGAAAAACGAGAATAAAGCCAATAATTGCCATAATCATCCTTAAGCACAACCCAGCACTCTACATAATCTACATTAGCGGCTGCGCTTTGCATAGTATTCCATTCCCCATTCGAAAAGCTTTCTACATCAAGAATATATACTAAACCGGTGATACCACTTGCTGAGATTGTTGTGTCACTATTAGTTATAGTGATACCAGATGCTAATTCAGTTTTTGATTCATTGACTTGTTCCGGGATATAGTATGCAGCCCCATCGATTATCACTTCCTTACCAAAATGATCATAAATGCCATTTTGGCCTAAACCCCAGGATCGATTATTTCCAATCTCGATTTGTGTTTTCCGAAAGCCCAGCTCTTTGGTCAGTTTTCTATCTATATCTTTGAGACATACGGATGGATCCTGGCTATTGCAAAGGCATAATAATATTGTTATTTCTGCGTGACAATCATTGATTATTGATAGTGGAGATGGATTGGTCGAAGCTGAAGGACTATACTTTTTTATCCTGTTTAGAACTTTAACAGCATCATCCTGGGTAAAACAGCTTGATGCCGGTATGGAAAAGCTGATCCAAAACTTCTTAAAGCTGCCATCGAGATTGATCTCCTTGCCTATGGCCAGATGTGGCGTAGATGTATCTACATGGGATGCCAGAAACTCCTGCCACACGGCCTCCGTACCGCCCTGCATATTGGGATTGTACCCATAAAACCCGAAGGTGTGGACCTTGAAGCCACTGACTCCCGCGTCGGATATCAGCGTCCTGAGACCACACGCCGCCGTAGTGATGCGGGCACGCTCTGCCGCATCCCACTCGAGGCCCGAGTAGTCAGAGTGGAAGGTGATGCAGGCCTGGCCTTGTCCAAATACCTTGACCGTTGATACTACTATCAGAGTTATCAAAAAGATAGATATTTGGATGAGTTGTTTCATTTTTTATTACAGCACCTTATATTTTAACCACGTAAAATCACATGGTCATCACACTTCCTCCCATATCAGTCCATCTACCTTACGTTTTTCGCTATCAAAGTTGATACCTATGATGTGAAAGTGGCTGGCTTTATTTCGATAAGCATCGAGATATCCCATTTCTTTGACTTGTTGTATGGCTGATTCCGCTGTTTTGTTAAGTTTAAACTCCAAACAATAGACATGGCCTTCATAGAGGATGATGGCGTCTGCCCGACCATCTTTGGTGAGTACTTCGCTATGGATATATACGCCCATCAGACTGAACAAAAGGTGGATGATGGCGTGGTAGAAATTTTCATGTTCTCGCTCCCAAAGTGGATACGGAATGTGGCTAAATGCTTCATTGATGGCATTACTGAGACGAGTATGATCCTTTGATTTTAGACTTGCATTTAGTTCTACTAATATCCATTTTGCAGGAGATTTTTGATTTTCAATATAAGTATCTGCCAATCTTTGCAAATATGCTTCTTCGACCTCCATGTTTGGAAATGACAGCGTGTAATTGCCGAATAACTCATCATAACCGGTGATAGTCAGATAGCCCGTTTGAAACAAGACTGGTACAAGTAAAATATTGTCAATGTTAAAGGAACCCAAATCTATGCCACTTGAAACGGTATTTTCGAAATTGTAAAAATGTTGTTTTTTACTCAATTCCATCAAAAATGTAGGCGTACCGGTAGCATACCAATAGTTTTGAAAGTCTCCGCTAGCAAAAAAGTTTAGTAATGAAAATGGGTTGTACACTCTATTACCTTTGACATGCCATGTATAACCATTGTACCAAAGCCTTATTTTATCATTATCGTATACTTTCAGTTCTTGTGTAAAGTAATGTTCCAACTCATTTTGACTTATACCACACAATTCATTATATTCTCTTAACATGGTGATGTCGCGCAGATTGTTCAGATCTGAAAAAATACTCACCTGACTAAATTTGCTCACTCCTGTGATGAATACGAGCTTAAGATATGGATCGGCATCTTTGAGAATGGAGTAGAATGTCTTCATCACTCCACGATTTTCATGGGCCAAGTGGATGCTTTCTTTGTCCAGATAGTCGATGATGGGCTTGTCATACTCGTCGATGAGGATGACTACTTGTTTATTGTATTTAGTATAAAGTGAATGGATCAGTTCTTTAAACATATTGGCAATATCAGATGGGTCTGATTCAAGGATGATGCCATTGTGTTTTGAAATTTCTTTAAGGGTAGTTCCTATGGCTTTTTGCAATCCCATAGTCCTATACCCTATATTTGAAAACGATATCCTGATGATAGGATACTCATCAAATGCCCATTTATCATATATGTACAAACCTTCGAATAGTTCTTTTTGTCCCTTGAATACACACTCCATGGTGCTGATCAAGAGTGACTTTCCAAATCTTCTTGGCCGAGACAGAAAGTAGTATTTATAGCTCGACATCAGTTGATGTAAATATCTCGTTTTGTCAATATATACATAACCATTGTTTCGTATACCACCGAAATCTTGCAGACCTATGGGATATTTTTGCATTTCCATGTTGCAAAGATAGGTTTTTTGTTTTTTTTAAAACACTGTTTTATAATGTAGTGTGTATAACAAATTGCACTTTTTCAGTGTTCTTTTTAATAAACGGTAAAAACGTGGTTGAATTGGGTGGGTCTTCTCAAGCGTAGCTTGACAAGCTCTTCAGAGCCTGCCAAGCTACGCTTGGGAATGAGGGTAGCGATGAAGAAATTTGAATTTGTGCAGTTTGTTATACACACTATAATGTATCCTTAGTTTAAATCACCGAAAAGCATAAACGATGTAGCAGGATAACAACCCGTAGTATCGGTATGCTTTTTGTACGTGCTCCCCTTCATATCATAAAAATCTACATGCTTACCATCACTGCTAGCTGTAGGTATCATCGGTTGTGACAATGCCCGGTTTGTGCCCAGCTAGGCGTAGGCTGCGCCTACGTCTGTGTGTTACCATCCGACGCGTCGGATAATTTGAATTCGAAGCCTTAAATCCATCATATATCTGCTACATCTATCAACAATAAACTGTCTAACGATCTATGCCACTATGCTCTTTGCCATCCATGCCATCTGCGTGTCGCCATCCGACGCGTCGGATAATTTGAATTATAGACCCTAAATCCATCTATCTGCTAAATCTATTTCCAATAACCTTTCGAAACCACTAAAAAATTATAGCACCACTTTGATCAAACAGCGCTTGACAGGCAGCGGTGCAAACTATTCCGAAAGTGTGTCGTGTTTTACCTTACTTTCCAAAGCGGTGATGATCTTCAGAACTATTCCTTTTTCAAAACAAGACACCAGATATCCTTCATTAAATCTGTCCGCTCGGATGATGACTGTCAGAAGTTTGCATAATGATATCAGATCCAATGTATTATATTCAAAATCAGGATTCAGCAGTATGTTTTTTCCATCTTCCCATGCAGCCCAGTCAAAAACCGGTGTCAGTTTCAGACCCGAAATTACATTAGCTGTTTTTTCCACAACATCTGATCTGTCCCAATACGGAAAAGTTAAAACTCCGTTTTCCAAGGTTTTACAGTCGTAAAACGTGCCAAATTGTTTTGTAGCTAAAATTTCTGTTTTCAGACAAAACAACCGCTCCCAATCTTTTTCAGAAAGTTGATTGATATGAGATTCAAAATGCTCAATTTCAATCATATCTTCCAGCCCATTCGGGGCTCTCTTTTCACAAGAGTATTGGCCATCTCAACATTGGTGACTTTCATGTTTTGGGCATCCCAAAGAAGTTTTCTGCGAGCAGGATATTTGTCGTTTTCCTTGAGATAATAACTCCTCATAGCTAGCACACCCAGCAACATAGCTTCTGTAAATGGTCCGGCATAATCAAATGGTGAACTAACCGTTGCATTGCCATAACCTTTTAGACAGGCATTGACCCACTGAAGATAATGTCCCTCGGGAACACGTGCCTCCTTCTCAGGAACTACCAGATCTTTCATGAGCGCAGTCGGAAGCAATCGGGGATTCTGACCATAACAGTCTGCCATCAGTTTTCCTTTAGTTCCTTCAAAAATGATTCCGCCATCCCAGCCTCCCAGGGCTTCGTCAGCACCAAGTTCTTCCGGCCTTTCGGGTTTTAATCCTCCATCTATCCATGTGAGTTTGATGTCCGGTTTGCCATTTTTGCCGGGAAAAGTAAAGTACATCATAGATGCTGAAGGAAAGGCTTCCGGAATCATCATCTCCTGAAAAAATCCCGACCATGGAGTAGCAAAACTACACTCCACATCGGATGGATAGTCAATTGGTAAAATTCTGAATGCGGGATCCATAATATGACATGCCATATCTCCTACAGCTCCGGTACCAAAAGCTGTCCATCCTCTCCACCCGAATGGGACATACATCTTATTGTACATCACAGGCTGTGCAGGACCTAACCATAAATCCCAGTCCAGTTCTTTTGGTATGCGCTCTTTTGCTTTGGGGGCAGCTATGCCTTGCACCCATACAGGTCGGTTTGTCCATGCAGTCACTCTGTGTACATCTCCGATCAATCCTGCATCATATATTTCCTTCATTTTTCGTACGTCGTTTCCTGACCCACCCTGATTTCCCATCTGGGTCACCACTTTATGCTTCCGGGCAGCTTCAGTCAGCACTCTGGCTTCATGTATGCTCCATGTCAGTGGCTTCTGCACGTACACATGTTTTCCTTTTTCGATAGCGGCGAGTGCGGCCACTGCATGCGTATGGTCAGGGGTTGACACTGTAACTGCGTCAATATTTTTGTGTTCAGCATCGAGCATTTTCCTGAAGTCTTTGTAATATTTTGCTGTAGGAAAATTTTGTTTGGATTTAACCGTCTGCCTGTCATCTACATCACATAGAAATGACACTTTTACATTGGGGCTTTTGGCGCATTCGGTGAGGTCACTTGCACCCTTGCCACCTGCGCCGATACCTGCAAGATACAGTGTATCACTTGGTGGTATATGTCGACTACCTCCCAAAACAAAACTGGGTACAATTGTAAATGCAGAAGCGGTTATCGCAGATTGTTTTATAAACTTCCTGCGACCCAAATTATTTTCTTTTTGATTGTGGCTTTTAGATGACATGACTTTATATTTCTATATGAAATGCCAAATTATAAAAAAAACTGAAATTATAATATTACAAGAGATGTTTTTTAAAAAAGCACCATAAAACAGAAAATTATTGAAGTAAAATTTTGCTATTTTCACATCTAATTGCCAAGTCATTCCAACAGGTCCGACTCCTAAAGGGGATGATATGCGCTTTAAAACAATAAAATGGGTGGGTCGTCTCAAGCGTAGCTTGACAGGCTCTTCAGAGCCTGCCAAACTACGCTTGGGAATAAGGTAAAGTGAGACTTTAATTATTTTGTGCAATAAGTTAGTTAGATATATACGCTATTTAATTCTGATTTCTCATGGAGTCTGTTGTGAACTTAGTTTTATATTTGGTATCACAATTTTATAGTAATTCTTTAGTGATTTATTGGATAAAATATTTTCAATTTTTTGCACTTCCAAAACAGGTTGTATCATGACACTATTTGAATTGTCTTCAGTAACTTGTTCCGCAGATGCAGTGTTTGCATTATCAGACCATTGAGCAAGCGAATCTTTTGTTTCAAAATTATCAGTTCCTGAGTTAGCGACTATTTTCTTTGGTTGTATAAGTTTTACTTTAGTATCTGCAACAGTAACTTCCTTATCTGCATGAATAAACCCGGAAGCTGATGTGACAATTTCATTACTTTTAATGGATGAACTTTCAAGACTCTCTTTGATTTCATCATTATTAAAATAGCCGTATGTCAAAATTCCTGAAATGAATAATGCAAAGAAAGCAAACAGAACCCAAATTAATCTAAATTCATTTTTTTTCTCCGGCATACGGGATTCTATTTTGTCCCAAATGTCATCAGGAACATCAGCCACATGATGATAAAGTTTGGTTTTAACAATTTTATTTAATGTATTCATACGGCTTGTTTGTATAATTGGGTGACTTTTTCCTGCAACAAGCGACGTGCTTTTGCAAGCTGTGAACGGGATGTAGCTTCTTCAATATGGAGCATTTCCGCGATCTCTTTATGTGTAGATCCTTCTATGACATACAGATTGAAAACTGTTCTGTAGCGATCAGGTATAGATGTAATCAATCTTATAAGCTCTTCTTCAGATAATGAAGAAAAAACTTCCGGGGGAACCATATCTTCTTTCACAAGTTCAGGATCCAATTCCTGAAAGATAGTGTGATTTTTTAAATTATTTTTTATGGCAGTATTGATGACAATGCGTCTGACCCATCCTTCAAAGGACCCTGCATTGGCAAATTCATGCATATGTGTAAATACTTTCACAAAAGCATCCTGAAGTACATCTTCTGCTTCCTGCCTGTTTTTTGCAAACCTTTGACATACAGCCATCATCTTGCCTGAATACAGATAGAAAATATCCCTCTGAGCAGACCTGTTACCAGACAAGCATGCTTTAAGGAGTTCCTTTTCTGTTTTACCGTTTACAAGAAGTGGCGACATGTATTATCATATTTGCAATGGAAAATGACTGAAACAGATCTGTGCCATTCAGTCATTTTCCGATTTATCCTTTTAACTGTTAATCCTTAACAATTATTGCATCATCTATCTGCTCATTTCCGTCACCATCAAGATCATCTTGTCCGGCTGATCTGGCAGGAGTTTTTGACGCAGTTCCTTCCGGATTTACCACCGTGATTTTACCTTCACTGAAGGCATCATAGTTGCCTTGTGCGTATTGATTCGCTTTTGAAAAAAAATCATCTTTTCCTTCCAGAAGGCCACCACCTGTGGTTAAAGTTTCGTCTGCAAATTCCTTTTTGGGCTTTGCATCTTCTTCAGCCAGAAATTTCTCAGCTTTTTCAACTGTTTCATCAAATTTTTTACCAACCTGTTCTGCCACATCTTTTGCTTTTTCAGCCATTGCTTCCTTAGCTTCGCCTATTTTATCCCAGGCTTTATCTGACGATTCCAAAACCTTAGCTCCTACATTTTCGCTGATGTCAGCTGCCTTACCGGCGACAACACTTCCTGCTTCAAAGACCTTCTCCCCTACTTTTTCTGCCACATCCCCGGCTTTCTGTACCATTTCATTTTCAGAAATTTTATCTACGACGTCGCCAGCAAAAGCTTTTGTTTTGTCAAATAGATTTCCTATCCCTTCACCAGCTTTGTCCAAAACGGATCCGGTGCTTTCAGCTGTTTTTACATAAGATGATTGTACAAATTCACCAGCATCTGTTGCTACATCCTTTGCTTTGGTGGCTGCACTTTCTGCTGCATCGCTTACTTTGTCAACAGCCGTTCCTGCTGCTCCTGCAACATCCGATGCCACTGATTTGGTTTTGTCCCAGGCTACATCAGCGACATTGTCAATCTTTTCAGCTGCAGCATTGGCCATTTCTTTAGCTTTCAAAGTAGCATCTTCAGCCAAATCAGATACAGTGTCCACAGCTGTTTCTGCCGCTGTAGCAACATCTGCAGCAACAGTTTTTGTTTTGTCCCAAGCTGCTTCTGCCACATTTTCAGCTTTGTCGAGCACTATGGTAGCTTTTTCCATTACTGATTCGCGGAGACCGGATGTCTTTTCAGAAATGTCGCTCACCGTTTCTTTGGCTGACTCTGCGATGTCACCGGCTTTTTCTTTGGTAAAATCAACCGCTTTATCCACGGCTGACTTGGCTACTGATTCTGTAGTGAAAAATAATCTCTTAAGAGAACTTAAAAATCCCATAATTATAAAAATTTAGTTAATGAATATTTTGACATAAATTTAAGCCATTTATTCAAGAATTAGTTCAATAATTTTGCCATATTTTGAATAATAATTTCAAAAACCCTGAAATGTCATGTATTGATCAAAATATTCTTTCTTGAAAAACAAGATATTTTATGTGTGTATAACATATTGCACTTTTGTGAAAAAAATTAACTTGCTACATTTGCCTATACTTACCCCCAACCCCTGAAGGCCCCTGAAGGGGAGACCAGCGCTAATATTGAAAGCATTGGCGCGGGTCGTCTCAAGCGTAGCTTGACAGGCTCTTTAGGGAATGATGGTAGCGGGCCATTTAAATATTTGTGCAATATGTTATACACACATATTTTATGTTTGAACTTACAAATGAAGAGTTCGAAAACTTAAAAAGCCCAAATGGCACATCAAGTTAGAGTGATACAAGATATGACCCAATGGCCTTTACCGAATTAGATGATCGAAGTCTATGACTTCAATCCCATATATCAAGAATTTTCACTGTGTGTATAACAAACTGCATGTTTTCAGTATTATTATTATAAGGCGGTAAAAATGTGGTTGGATTGGGTGGCTCGTCCCTATAGGGAATGAGGGTAGCGGGGAAGAAAATATGAATTTGTGCAATTTTTTAAACACACAATTTTCACTTCGTTACGGTAGTAAAACCGTTTTTTTATTACATTTGTGATCTAAGGAACGGGTGCATTTCATTTTTTCGCCCTTTGATTGATTTCTTATCAAGTTTCGTTTGTTCGTTGTAGCTTCCAGCTACGATGTAATATAGACAGACATCTTGCCTGAATCGCGAAATAATAAAATGATGATTTTTAATGTGAAGCGAAAAAATGAAATACACCCTTAGGAACTTTCAAAATCTGAATTTAAAATATCATCATAGTGTTAAAATCTTTTTTTAAAGATACAATCATATACGGTGTTGCGGCCGTTCTTCCCAGAGTAATCAACCTGGCGCTTATAGCTATTTTTACTTTTGTCCTTGGAAAAGCAGATTTTTCAGACCAAACCCAATGGTATGTTTATGCAGCGTTTATCAATGTAATATTGACAATGGGTACTGAAACTTCCTTCTTCAGGTATTATACTCAAGAGCCGGATAAAAACAAAGTACTGGCTTCAGCTGCGACCATCCTTTTGATCACTTCCGGTATTTTCCTTCTATTGGGTCTCATATTGATCCAGCAGTTTGCAGGCTTCCTTGGGTTCAGCGATCAGAAATTGGTGTATATCCTGATATTGACAACCGTAGTGGACACCATATGTGTGATCCCCTTCGCTTATCTCAGAGTGACCGGACGACCGTTGGTTTATACGGGGATAAAGCTGACAAACGTGATAGTACTGTTTTTATTTACTGTGCTTTTTTTGATGATCATCCCTAAAATGGTCATTTCTGAAAATAGTTTTTTACAGTTTTTTGGATTCACAAATTCATACAAGCCAGGTGTCATTCACATCATCGCCGCCAATCTTATAGCCAGCGTTTTTACACTGCTGTTATTATCCCCATACCTGATCAAAATCAAATGGCAACCGGATAAATCCATGATTGTCAAAATTTTACAATATGGTTGGCCCATTATGATAGGTGGAATTGCTTACACGATCAATGAAAATATGGATAAACTGCTTATCGAAAATTTGATAGGCAAAGAAGAGAATGGTGTTTACGCCGCATGCTATAAATTAAGTGTTTTTATGACGCTGTACATTATGGCATTTCGGTTGGGAGCAGAGCCATTTTTCTTCAGACATGCAGGAAATGCCAACGCAAAAAACAACTATTCAACCATTATGACCTGGTTTGTGATTTTTGGATGCATTTTTTCAGTGATTATCACCGGATATCTGGATCTCTTTGCAGGCATCATCATTAAAAATAAAATGTATCTGGAAGGGCTGTTTATTGTTCCGGTACTGTTGATTGCCAATCTATTTTCCGGTATTTACAACAATCTGTCTATATGGTACAAACTGACCGACATGACCCGATATGGGATGTTGATCAGCATTGTTGGAGCAGTTATCACCATCATTACATTATTCATTTTTGTTCCTGTTTTTGGCATCATGGGAGGTGCTGTTTCCACGCTAATCACCTATGTACTGATGGCATTGGTTTCCTGGTATCTGGGACACAAATATTATCCAGTATCGTATGACATCACCAAAATAGCAGTATATATACTTTCAGCTTCCGCTGTCAGTGCATTAAGCTTTTTGGTTTTCAGGGGTGATCTCCTGATCAATACAGCCATGATTCTTACTTTTACAGCGTTGGTTTATTATCTGGAAAGAAAGGCATTACACTCAATCTTTTTAAATAAAAAAAATGTCGCATAGAAACTCAAGATTGTCTATAGTATTTTTGCTGATGATCCAATGGTTTTCAGGCGCATCTCAAATCCACGTTTGTCCTTTGAAAGGCAATTGGAAATTTGTAAAAGAATACAGTGATGAGTTTAATTCCAAAAAACTGGATGATTCCAAATGGTGGGATTTTAATCCGGCATGGCCCGGCCGAAAGCCCGCCCATTTCTCCCGCAAAAACGTAGGGGTAAAAAAAGGAAGTCTGCAACTTACGGCCAAAGCCCTCGACTCAACAAAAGTGGACATCGAACTCAGAACCAAGGGCATGGACAAATACTCCACTGCTATTGTCAAAAGTAAAAACAGAATACAATATGGATATTTTGAAGCAAGATGTAAATCTATGAAAGCCAATGTATGCAATGCTTTCTGGCTTTACGACCCACTAAATGCAGATAAAAAATACCGCGAAGGCAGCTTTTCTGAAGAAATCGATATTTTTGAAATATTTGGCAAACCAGGCAAACCCGAATTTGACAGAGTTTACTGGGCCACCTTGCACAGGTATGAAACTCCCTATGTCGAGTCCATAGTCAATAAGAAAAAAACGAAGCTTGAAGACTACTCAAAAAAAATAAAAATGCCCTTTGAATTTTATGATGATTACCACACATTCGGGTTCTTGTGGACAGCTGAAAAGCTTCAATGGTATGTAGATGGCGAGATGGTTTGGGAACGAAAAAACGATTACTTTACCAATCCATTGCATATTATTTTCGATGCAGAAATCATGGAAGACTGGATGGGATTGCCGGACAATAAAGACCTACCTTCGACGTTTTATGTAGACTATATCAGGGTTTGGCAAATGGATGAAGGATGATCTTACATAATCCCTAAAAAATATTTTATGATTTATCTTAAGACATGTATTAGACTCGGGATTTTGATTTCTCTAAAACTATATTTGGCCCTTTTGCCAGCACAGGTTATTAGTCAAAAAGACTTTAAAAGTGATGGGGTTATCATAAGTTGCCAAAGCAAAAAGATCGATGAGTTGGTCAAAAAAGCAAAAAACCTTAGAAATCAAAGCATAAGTGTAGAAAAATTAGGAGAATCAACTAGTTCATATCTCCTGAAAAACGGTGATGACGCCTGGCTATATGAATGGTGTAAGTCACAGCCTGAAGTTGCCATGTGTGAATATAATTTGTGGCTCAATCCAAGGACAATTCCAAATGACCCTCTTATAGATTCTCAATATTACCTTAATCATATAAGGGCTTTTGATGCCTGGAAGATTTCTAATGGGGGCAAACAAAACAGCACTGAGCCAATCATCATAATTGTCATAGACAATGGATTTGATATGACTCACGAGGACTTAAAAGATGTCATATATCTGAATCCCGAAGAAATACCCAACGATGGTATTGACAATGATGGAAATGGATTGATTGACGATGTTTCCGGCTGGAATATATCCACAAATAATTCAAAACACTTTTTGAGAGCGCATGGCACCAATGTGCTTGGTGTTTTGGCAGCTACTCATAATAATAGAAAGGGCATAGCCGGAGTACATCCAAATGTCAAAGTTTATCCGATTTCCACCATTGAAGTAACAAGCGAAACCATCAAAGCCTATGAATTCATAGTGCATCAAAAGAAACTTTATATCGAGTCAGGAGGAAAAAAAGGGCACAACTTTGTTATTTTGAATCATTCTTCAGGAAAAGACTTTGCATTTGCAAAAGATCATCCCATATGGTGCGGACTTTATGACAAAATGGGAGCATTGGGAATTCTGAGTATTGTGGCCACATCCAATGATGAAACAGATGTTGAAAGATTGGGTGATATGCCTTCAACATGCACCAGCCCATATATGATAGTCGTTGGTAGTACCAATAGAAAGGATGAGTATTATACTTCAGGATTTGGATCAATAAGTGTAGACCTATCAGCTCCCGCAGAAAAAATTTATACAACCCATCCTGAGTTTATTCAACCTTACTTCTATACATCAGGTACTTCGATGGCAACACCTATGGTGGCTGGGGCAGTTTCATTTTTATATTCTGTACCCTGTGATTCCTTTCATCGATTTATGAAGACCGATCCGACCAATGCAGTGCTTGCGCTCAAGGATATCATCATGTTGTCAACGGACAGAAGATCATCCCTCGAATCAAGATCTGTCAGCAAAGGAAGACTCAACATATATAATGCCATACAATTGCTCCAAAAAATGTATCAATGCGATTGTCACCTTTCTATCAATAAGATCAGACATGTGGGTCATAATTTTATAATAGAGTACTTTTCCGGCTATAATCAGAAGCTTGAGTTAAACATATATGATACTGCCGGAAAGTCCATTTTCAACCAATCTCTAAATCCAACATCCGGACAATCAAATACCTTTACTATTGAAAATTTTATCAATCAAACTCAAGGCATCAGATTTTTGAAAATATCTGATGATAAATGCTCCATATCGAAAGGATTTTCCATCCTTGATTAGAATCATCTGACATCCATCACATCAAAGCATGACAATCCAAAAAGAAATTACTTCTCTGAAAATAACTGAGCTAACTTTAAATGGTTACTATTGCTCTTTAACACGTTTATTCTTCCATCTCTTGTGAGACCAAATCCAGTCTTCGGGTCTTTCCTGAAGGATTGATTCCAGTTTTTTCATAAACCTTTGAGTGACTATACCTTCAGCAAGTTCTTCTGTTCCATCAGTAAGCTCATGCAAAGTAACATCATAGTGACCACGGGACATACGTTGTATATGCACATAGAAAACCGGACAACTAAGCTTTCTGGAATATTTGTCCGCTCCGGGTGGGCAAGCAGTGTCCTGCCCTAAAAAGTTCACCCAGTGAGCGTTATCCGACCAGGTACTTTGGTCACTGACAAGGACAAAGGTTGCACCATTGTTTTTATATTGATCAAAAGCTTTGGATGTATTTTGTATAGGAACCATGATAAAACCAAACCTGCCTCGCTTTTTTGCAGCATACTTCTCGCTGTATTTATTTGACAAGGGCTTGTAAAAACCTAAAGATGGAATTGGAAAAGATAAGGCATAAGTTATGACTCCCCATTCCCAGTTTCCGTAGTGTGCAGCTGAGTGGATGACGCATCTTCCTTGTTGGGTATATTTCAGGGACAATTCAGGATTGACAAAGTGGTACCTTTTGAGAAATTCAGATTTGGGCATCGTAAAACCCTTGAGGCTTTCTACTATTATATCTCCGAGATTAGCATAGGATTTTTTTGCTATTTTTGTTAGATCATCATCCGTTTTTTCCGGAAAACTTGCTTTGAGTTGCTTTTCTACTACATCTCTTCTGTATCGTACGGCATTGTACAAAAACCAGGATAAAAAATCCGATATTTTATACAAGATTGCAAATGGTATTGCACTGAACAATGCTGTAGACAATCTGAAAAAGATATAACCGATCATTCAAGAAGTATTTAGGCTTTATTATATTATTGGCTTCGACTTTTTAGTTCGAGTTTTTCTCTGATGATCTCCTGAATCCTTCTATTCTGAATTTTACTATCCAGCCAGGAGATGATATCCAGGTAAAGGAAAGGCCTTCTCTCATATGGATCCTGTTGATATTTAACCAATCTTGCTCTTAATTTCATAAATTCACTTTTTAAGTCCTTTCTTGTCATCAAGGGTGTTTTTCTCAAAAATCCCAACATTTCTCGCTGCACTGCCTGGAGATCATCCATTTTATTTAAAAATCTGAAAACCGTTTTTATCTGATAACTTAAAAAGAAATCATTGCCGAGCTCATAGTGGCTGATCAGGGTAAGAATTCTGGCGAAACACTGAATATCTTCCCTCAAACCCCCAATAGGGCTGTTGATAATTTTATTGAGGTGATCTATAGCATTACTAAAATCATCGGCCCCAAAATATACGCAAGCAAGTTTATATTGAAACACCATCTCTCTATTGACGTCCCAATGGTGATTTCCTGACAGGAGGATTGAGCTGATTTCTTCAATTTCTTTTACACCCTGATCATAATTTCCTGTCAAAAATATTTTATTCAGTAAATGAATGTATTTGAATAGCTTAAAGTTTAAATGCTGAGCTTCAGTGAGTTGGTCATTTTCCAGTTCAACAAATTTTTCATAACTCAATAAAAATTTATCTCTCTTATTGGCCATATACAGCGCATTCAGAGCATTGTGCAAACCTTTAAAGTACAAGACCGGATCTTCATGTTTCATGTGTGGAGTAAGCTCGAAACTATCTACCCACTTTTGAGAAAATTTATAATAATTCAAAAAATCCTGTATCATGTGATAATACCATACCAATGATTGGTAGTAGTAAATTTTTTCATAAAAACCCAGTTTATGCACTTTGACTTCAGGTAAGTGGGCATAAAAATAATCTTTTAACTGTTCAAAATCTTTTTTATCCCTTACATACCCGTATTTCAGGTACATGCCATATAGCATGATTGAAAGATTACTCAATTTATCTCTGAGTCCAACTCTTTTAAGTAACCTGACGCTCTCGTCATTCAGCTGGATGGCTTTTGTTGTAGAACTCCCGGTGATATATTGGGTTTCTATCTTTCGCTCTTCATCCAGAATATGATATAAGAGTAGCGTTTCCTGACTATTTTCGGCTATCTTTTTAGCTTTTTCCAGCATATCGAGACTCGATTGTGTCATACCTTTTGTCTGCAAAATTCGGGCATAATCCAGCAACTCCCTTATAGAAATATCACTATAATCCTGCTTATGTAAATGCCGGATATTTGAAAGTATTTGTTTTAGCAGATTGGCCTTGATATTTGAAAGTTGCGCCTTTTTTATTTGCGGTATCTTTTTCAACATGTCAGATTCATTGTACTTTTTTCCTGAATCTATATAATCGAACAACTGCATGAACAACTTATCATGAGCATTATTATCCCGATTGACATACAATCTGAAACTACGTTTCTCAGCTTTTGTCATTGATCTGACAAGTTGAATCAATTGATCTGTTTGTTGGCTAGGCATTTTGTACTGTAAGTCAATAATTGCGCAAAAATACTAAAATTTACAGGAAACACTTTGTATAACTTAGATAAGTGCCCATATCAAAATAACAATGAATTTCTTTATTAGAGTTAATAACTTCCCCCTTTTTTTTTCACTATGCTAAGATAATGTTTAAAAATTTCACAAATAACGATGTAGTCTAATCTTTGTAAAAACGAAGAAGTAAAGCAGGCAGTAGAAACAAATCACAAATTAAAGCCCCTAATAGAGTCACAGATATCAATAAACCTATTGTAAATGTCGGAGGGTTGACTGAAAAAATCATTGCAAAAAATCCGAAAAAAAGCACAATAGTGGTAATGATGACCGCTTTGCCTGTCTCCATCAGAGAAACCCTCACCGCAGCATTTGTATTCATGCCGTTAGATTTACAAATTCTGTATCTGGCAAGAATATGAATAGAATCATCAACGGCAATACCAAAAATAATGGTAAACATCACTGAGATACCCGCCTCCAGATCAATATGAAAAAATCCAAGGATGGCAGCAGCGAGCAAAAGAGGTAAAAGATTGGGAATCAGAGCTATAATGACCATCTTGAATGATCGGAATATCCATCCCATAAAAAGTGATATGATGAATATAGAAAAGCCCAATCCCTTTAATAAACTTGATGTCACATAAACAGAATTTTTATCAAGTATTAATCCGGTTCCGGTTCGTTTGACTTCAATCAGGCTTGTGTCAAGATGTTGCAAAGACCAGGTATCGAGTTCTTCTCCAAGTTTTTTAATGTTATCTGCACCGATATCTGTCACTCTTGATGATATCCGTGTTTTTGTTTTATCAGTACTCAAAAGAATATTAGCATCATCATTTTTCATGCGCTGAACGAGCCTTTTGGAATTTTCATATTCTTCCTTCGTTTTCGGGAAAGAGTACGTTGAATCCTGATTTCCGGAATTCATCTTATTGATACTCTTATACAATGTGGCTAATGAAATACTCGACCTTATGATACCGGTTGATCTTATTTTTTCCTCAAGCTTATTTACTTCTTTCAATACTTCATAATCATCAGCGAGATGTTGCCCCTTAGCTGTGATGGCAAATTCCAAAGGCCTGAATCCGGCATAGTTCTTTTCAAAAAATTGAAATGACTGTGTGACCTTCGCTCCTCGAGGCAAATTATCTTCAAGTCTGTAATTTGTGCTGATCATGCTCGTGCCCAGGATAAAAATTATAATCAGTACAAATGATGTTTTAAAAATGATAGTTGCTTTAGTCATATTTATAGAAACTATCCATTCCATCAATGATGACCATCTTCGGTCATGATTTTGGCTTCTAATAATTTTATCTTTATTAAAATACGATAAAGCCGAAGTAGTAAATAAAATCACCGTTACAAAAGCAATAATGACACCTACGGCAGCATGAAGACCGAATTGTTGTATGGTCAGCAGTTTTGATGTTGCTAAAGAAGCGAAACCTATAGCTGTAGTAAATGATGTCATAAAAGTAGCTGCACCAATCTCCCTTATGGTTATTCTCATAGCATGCTTCTGATCATTCCCCTTATTGAGTTCATCTACATATTTGGAAAAAATATGGATAACATCAGATGACCCTACTATCAGCATGATGACAGGAAATAGTGCTGAGATCACACTTAATTCCGCACCTACAAAACCTAAATAACCCGTAAACAATAACAAACCTAAAGCAATGCTGCCCAAAGAGATGATGATACCTATAGGTTTTCTGTATAAAACTACCATAATAAATGTAACCAGGATCAGTGAAGCCATAAATGCCATCATCATTTCTCTCTTCTGAAAATCAACGAGTTCTCTCTGAAAATAGGCACGACCTAAAATATGAGCCTTATCAGAAAACCCAGAAACAAGAAGCAACGAGTCCAATCTTTCTGTCAATATCCGTGAAGACAGGATATCAAGGTTTTCATCGGTTTTTACAAAGATGACCAAAGATGTGGCTGCACTATCAATCAGGCTATTCACTATTCGTTCGTCATTAGTGACATTTTGTTTGTCTGAAGGATAGTATTCAGGGTCGTCTATGTGTATAAACGGAAGCAGTGAGTAGCCAAAGGGCGTTTTCACCGGATACTCAAGTTGGGTGATGGACTGTGTTTTTTTCACAAATGGCAAATCCCTCACTTTCAGGCTGACATCATGAAATCTTGCAAGGAATACAGAGTCAAAAACAGAAGGTTTATTCTCTATGGCTATGAGCAGGAAGTTATCATCTGTTTCAAAGTCTTTTGTAAATTTTTTATAGTATTCCAGATCCGGATCTCCGATAGGAAAAAATTGGTCAAATGAAAAACTGAATTGCAGTTTGGTAGTATAGTAACCACTAATGATGGTTAAAAATGCGAAAAAAATAATGATTGCATTTCGATGATTTAAAAACATCTTTTTTACAGAATTAATTGCCAATGAAATAAAATCAGAAGACTATTGTTCAGACATCAATGCAAAAAAACTTTTGCCCACATCACCAATATTATAATCAATGAAATAAAATTCGAAGACAAAGCCCATTTTCACCAATCTTATTGATGAAGAACAAAAAAAAAGAGGCAAATCATAAGAAATGCCTCTTTTTAACCTTTTATTGTAAAACTAAGAAAAAAATTATTCTTCTTCGTTTGATGCAATTTCGTCAATTACTTCAGGTGCAACGACTGCCGCTGCTGCTGATGCTGTTGCCACTCCTGCCACAGCGCCTGCGCCAGTTATATCTCCACTTCCTCCTTTTCTTCTACTTCTTCTAGTACCAGCTTTTGTAGTTGCTGTTTTCGCCTTCATCACATCATTGAAGTCGACAAGCTCGATCATAGCTGTTTCTGCACCGTCACCTTTTCTAAATCCAGTTTTGATGATTCTGCAATACCCACCTGGTCTGTCTGCGACTTTTGGGGCTACGTTGTCAAATAACTCAATGATTACATTCTTATTTTGAAGGTCAGCAAAGACCATTCTTCTTGAATGTGTTGTATTATCTTTACATCTCGTAATGATAGGTTCGACAAAAACTCTTAAAGCTTTTGCCTTTGCAAGTGTTGTGGTGATTCTTTTGTGCAGAATCAGTGAATTGGCCATGTTAAGTAGTAAGGCGTCTCTATGGCCTTTTTTTCTACCCAGATGGTTAAATTTTTTACCGTGTCTCATTGACTTAAAGTTTGCGTACCACTATCGCTTGAGTCATCTTTCGGCCTGCGACTCTGAAAAGCAACGTTTCATACTATTTAAAAATACAATCCAGTTAAGGGCCGAAACGATTATTCTTCGTCAAGTTTATATTTAGAAAGGTCCATTCCAAATGTGAGACCTTTTTGTTGTAAAAGTTCTTCTATTTCTACCAAGGACTTCTTACCAAAGTTCCGGAATTTCAGAAGTTCATGCATATCAAATTTGACCATTTCACCTAATGAATTGATCTTGGCTGCCTTCAGACAATTGTATGCTCTGACGGATAGATCCAGGTCTTCGAGAGATGTCTTAAGCAATTTACGCATGTGAAGGATATGCTCATCTACTACATCATCCTGACGAGATGAAGAATCATTGAATGTGATATTTTCATCAGTAATCAGCATAAGGTGCTGAATCATTATTCTTGAAGCTTCTTTAAGAGCGTCTTCCGGATGAATAGTACCGTCTGTTTTCAGCTCGATAGTCATCTTTTCATAATCCGTCCTCTGACCGACACGCGTATTCTCCACTTTAAAAGCTACTTTTTTGACCGGAGTATATATCGCATCCATTGGTATCACACCGATAGAAGCATCTTTTGGTAAATTCTCATCTGCAGGCACATATCCACGACCCTTTGTTATGGTAAATTCGATTTCAAGGGTTACATTTGGTTCCATAGTACAAATGTACAAGTCCGGATTCATTACCTTAAAAATATTGGTTGCAGCCTCAATATCTCCGGCTAAAAACTTATCTTTACCTGAAATGGTCACATATAGTTTCTCTTCATCTGAATCTTCAGAAACCACTACAGGCTTTAGTCTTACCTGCTTGAGGTTAAGGATAATATCAACAACATCTTCTACAACTCCTTTGATGGTAGAAAACTCATGATCCACACCTGCTATTCTCACAGCAGAAATGGCATAACCTTCCAATGATGAAAGAAGTATTCTTCTGAGTGAGTTTCCTATAGTCTGTCCAAATCCAGGCTCCAACGGTTTAAATTCAAAAACGCCATCAAAATCATCAGCTTTTTGTAATAAGATCTTGTCTGGTTTTGAAAATTTAGAATACTCATTTATATTTTTTTTTCTAATTTATAAAAAAGAAGCAGGCCGCTATAAAAGCAGCCAATAAATTATTTAGAATATAATTCTACAATAAGTTGCTCGTTTATGTTTTCAGGGATTTTTTCCCTTTCAGGATGCGCAAGATACCTTCCTTCCATTTTATCACCATTCCATTCTATCCATCCGTAGGTCTTTGAACCATCCTTCTTTGCCTTCACATTACTTAGTATGATGTCAATATTTCTTGACTTTCCTCTTACCGACACAACAGCTCCTGGCTTCAAAAGCATGGAAGGAATATTACAAAGTATGCCATCCACCATGATATGTCTGTGCGTAACTAACTGCCTTGCTGCTCTTCTGGTCTTAGCAATACCCATACGATAAACTACATTATCCAGTCTTGACTCCAGCAATTGAAGTAATATTTCACCCGTTACTCCTGATTTTGCAGCAGCTTTTTCAAACAGATTTCTAAACTGTCTTTCCAATACACCATAAGTATACTTTGCTTTTTGCTTTTCATTGAGCTCTATGGCGTAATCTGTTCTTTGCTTACGCTTTTTCATTTGGCCATGCTGGCCAGGAGGATATTTTCTTTTTTCATAAGCTTTATCATAACCAAAAATCGGTTCTCCAAATGCTCTTGCCTTCTTAGTAGTAGGACCTGTATATCTTGCCATTATAAATGGATTTTAGTATAATAATTATGATTAAACTCTTCTTTTCTTTGGTGGTCTGCAACCATTGTGAGGCACAGGTGTCATATCTTTGATCCTTGTGACTTTGATTCCTGAAGAATCAATAGCTCTGATAGCAGATTCTCTACCGGCTCCAGGACCTTTTACAAAAACTTCCACATTTCTTAAACCAGCTTCATACGCTGTTTGGGATGCTCCGTTTGCTGCCATCTGAGCAGCATATGGTGTATTCTTCTTACTACCTCTGAAACCAGACTTACCTGCAGAACCCCAAGATATAACCTGACCGGCTCTGTTACACATAGATATGATGATATTATTGAAAGAAGCATGGATAAATGCCAAACCTTCTGATTCGACTTTCACTACCCTTTTTTTACTGACTTTTTTACCTTTAGCCATAATGAATATATATTAACTATTATTTAGTTGCTTTCTTTTTATTTGCTACTGTCTTCTTTTTACCTTTTCTGGTACGGGCATTAGTTTTAGTGCTTTGCCCTCTCACAGGTAGGCCTTTTCTATGCCGAATCCCACGATAACAAGCGATATCCATAAGCCTTTTTATACTTAATTGCACCTCACTTCTTAATTCACCTTCCACTTTGAATTCGTCCTGAATAAATCTGGAAATGAATTTTATATTTTCATCCGACCAGTCACTTACTTTGGTATCCTCAGATACACTTGCAGATGACAGGATTTTTTTGGCCAAAGTAGGACCTATACCATAGATATATGTCAAGCCTATGACTCCTCTTTTGTTTCTTGGTAAATCTACACCAGCGATACGTGCCATAATTTCGTTTTATTATCCTTGTCTTTGTTTAAATTTAGGGTTCTTTTTATTTATAATATAAAGCTTCCCCTTTCTTCTAACTATTTTGCAATCTACTGATCGCTTTTTAATTGATGCCTGTACTTTCATTGTATTAAGCCTTTTGTCTGTTATTTATATCTGTAATTTATTCTACCTCTTGACAAGTCGTAAGGAGACATTTCTACAGCAACTTTATCACCCGGCAATATCCTGATATAATGCATTCTCATTTTTCCAGAGATTGTGGCGGTTATCAGGTGTCCACTCTCCAGTCTCACCCTAAACATTGCGTTTGATAGGGCTTCTTCTATTATTCCGTCGAGTTTTATCAGGTCTTGTTTTGCCATTTTTCAAATTGGAGCGCAAATATCTAAAAATTTATCGAGATATCCACGATTTCTTCATTTTTTTTAATTGAATCATCAATATAAGAGTGATCAGAGAGTATATCGGGTCCATCCTTTCGTATCGCTACACTATGTTCATAATGGGCAGAAGGCTTTCCGTCTTTAGTCAGGATGGTCCACCCATCATTAAGCTGTTTTACCCCTCTGATTCCCAAATTTACCATCGGTTCGATTGCAAGAACTAAACCATCTTTTAGTATCGGGCCTTTGCCTCGCTGTCCAAAATTAGGAACTTCAGGATCCTCATGCAGATTGCGCCCTACACCATGACCTACCAATTCGCGCACAATACTGTATCCATGTATTTTTTCACAATAATGTTGTATGTGAAAACTTATATCCCCTACTCTATTTCCGATCACTGCAGCAGATATACCTTTGTATAAAGATTCTCTTGTTACTTTAAGTAATCTCCTGACTTCGGGAGTGATATTTTTGAACGCGAAAGTAAATGCAGCGTCACCATAAAAACCATTAAGCAATACACCGCAATCAATAGAAACTATGTCTGTTTCAGCAAAAACCCTGTCAGATGGAATGCCATGCACTACTGCATCATTGATTGACATACACAAGGTTGCCGGAAATCCCCGATAGCCTTTAAAACCGGGTTTCCCTCCATGATCCCTTATAAACTCTTCAGCCGTTTTATCAATTTGTTTGCTGTTTTTTCCTACTTTTAGGATTTCAGCTATATGTGCCAGCGTTTTACTTACCAGTAAATTGCTTTGCCTCATTAATTCTATTTCTTCATTTGTCTTGTAATAAATCATTCTGATATTACATTCCTGCTCCTATCGTGATACCCTGGCTACTTCTACCCTGAATTCTTCCTGATTTGACAAGTCCGTCATATTTTCTCATTAGCAGATAACTCTCTATTTGTTGTAAAGTATCCAACACAACACCGACTAAGATCAATAATGAAGTGCCTCCAAAAAAATACGAAAATGCGACATTCACACCGGCGTAAGCTACTATTGCTGGTAAAATCGCGATCAACCCAATAAAGATAGCTCCCGGAAGTGTAATTCTTGTGGTTAAAGTGTCGATATAATCCTGAGTATCCTGACCTGGTTTTACGCCTGGTATAAAAGAGTTCATCCTCTTTAGATACTCCGCATATTGTTGCGGATTTACAATCAAAGCAGTATAAACGTAAGTGAAAATTACTATCAGTATAAAAAACACCACATTATAAGCCATAGACATCGGGTCATTAAACTTCAATAACAGATCAGACTGAACTCCTGCATTGCTGGTAACCCATTGTGCGCCTGTAAGAGGCAAAAACATAATCGCCTGAGCAAAGATAATAGGCATTACTCCTGCAGCACTCAACTTTAGATTAATAAAGTCATTTGCACCAGCTGCTGGTGCTCCTGCAGTACGACCTACCATTCTTTTTGCAGCCTGAATAGGAATTTTTCTAACACCTTGCACAATTAATATAGTGGCAATGATTATGAAGAAGAATACGATAAATTCAAGTATTAACGGTATCCACTTGTTGTTTGTGACTTGCGATATAACTTCAGCTGCGAAAGCCTGAGGCAATTTAGCGATAATACCCACCATAATCAGAAGGGAAATACCATTACCGATACCTCTATCAGTAATTTTTTCACCCAACCACATACAGAATATTGTTCCTGTGGCAAGCGTAATCATATTCGTAAACCAAAATACAGTTGGGTTGATGCTTGGATCCACTGCTCCCGGTGTAGTGTTGAGATATAAAATGTATCCGCTACCTTGGACGAGAGTAATTAGCACTGTAAGAAACCGGGTGATCTGATTAATTCTTTTTCTACCTGATTCACCTTCTTTTTGCTGTAATCTCTGGAAATAAGGTACTGCAAAACCCAATAACTGCACGATGATAGAAGCAGTAATATATGGCATGATACCCAAAGCAAATATGGAACCCTGATTGAACGCACCTCCTGTAAAAGTGTTAATCAGCTGGAGTAAGTCATTCGCTTTTCTACCTGATGATGCTGTCTCCAAAGCCAAGGCATTTACACCAGGCAATACAATATAAGAACCTAATCTGAATACTGCAAGGATGATAAGAGTAAATGTGATCTTATCTCTTAACTCCTTAATACTCCAAATATTTTTTAGTGTTTCAATAAACTTTTTCATGATGTATCTTATTATGCATTGACAGAACCGCCTGCAGCTTCTATTTTACTCTTTGCACTTGCAGAATATGCATCAACCGTAACATTAAGCTTGGCAGTAAGTTCTCCATTTCCCAAAATCTTAACTTTTTCTCCTCTGTTGATGATACCCTCATTATACAAGGCAACCTTGGTAATATCTGTCAGACCATAATTGTCATGAATCTCCTGTAACCTGGAAACATTGATTGCTACATATGAAACCTGATTGATATTTTTGAAACCCCTCTTTGGAAGACGCATCTGTATAGGCATCTGACCTCCTTCAAAAGCCCTCTTACTTTTGAAACCTGATCTGGCTTTTGCACCTTTATGTCCTTTGGATGCTGTGCCACCTGAACCTGATCCTTCACCACGTCCAAGCCTGCCTTTTTCTTTTTTTACAGATCCTGCAGCAGGCGTCAAATTATGTAATTTCATCTGTTTATTTTAAGTTTGGCACTCTCTGAGTGCAAGTTATTAATGTCAGATTGAACACCCAAAAATTATTCTCCAAAGTGTCCGACAGCTGTCGTGGGAGTTCCGTCTGATAATTCTTCTATTTATTTAATTGAAAGATGGAATTGAAAACAAATCTCCATCCTTACTCTGAATTGACAATTAGATTTAATTTTTAATAAATTTGAAATCAAATTGTAAACACCAAAAACTGAAAAAATAACTGTTTACTTTATCATTATTTTTGGATTATATTTTTCAAATTATCAACAATGCTCAATTTTTATGAGATGGGCAACTTTAGCCACCATACCCATAATCTGAGGGTTTGCCTCTTTTACAACTGTCTGATTGAGCTTTTTTATCCCTAAACATTCAATTGTTGCTTTTTGGCGCTTACTTCTGTCAATAGTACTCTTAACTTGAGTGATTTTGATATTTCCCATTTTCTCAAATTTTAAATTTAGTCTTCAAATACTTTTTTCAAATCAATACCACGATTTCTTGCAATTTCTTTTGAATCTCTAATTTTTGTTAAGGCATCTATAGTAGCTTTAACAACATTATGAGGGTTTGAAGATCCTTGTGATTTAGCTAATACATTATGAATACCTGCCATTTCCAACACCGCTCGCATGGCTCCACCGGCTATTACTCCTGTACCGTCAGCAGCAGGCTTAATCAATACCTTTCCAGCTCCATACTTACCTTTTTGTTCGTGAGGTATAGTACCTTTATTTAAAGCTACTTTAACCATGTTCTTTTTTGCATCTTGTACTGCCTTCTGTATAGACTCAGATACATCCAATGCTTTCCCAAGACCATGACCTACACTTCCATTGCGATCACCTACCACAACAAGAGCAGAAAAACTGAAGGTACGACCCCCTTTAGTTACCTTTGCAACTCTTGAAAGGTTTACTAGCTTTTCTTTCAGTTCAGATTCGGCTTGTTGATTTACTTTTACTGGTGCTGACATATATATTTTTTTTAAAAAATTAAACCACCTTCTCTGGCTCCATCAGCCAAAGACTTAACTCTGCCATGATACAAGTATCCGCCTCGGTCAAAAACTATTTTTTCAATTCCGGCAGCTTTTGCTTTTGAAGCAAGAATCTTACCTACCTCTGCAGCGACGGTAATTTTTGTACCAGCTACTTTTAGTCCTTTTGATGATGCGGCAGCAATTGTTACTCCATTTACATCATCAATTAACTGGCAATAAATCTCTTTATTGCTTCTAAATACAGACAATCTTGGCTTTTGGCTGACACCGCTAACCTTTTTTCTGATTCTATATTTGACTCTTGTCCTATTATATAATTTACTGTCCATTTTTGATGGCTTTGTATTATTTGATTATTTTTTACCTGATGTTTTCCCTGCTTTTCTTCTGATACTCTCGCCAGTAAATTTGATACCTTTTCCTTTATAAGGTTCCGGTTTCCTGTAAGTGCGTATTTTAGCACATACCTGCCCCAAAAGCTGTTTGTCTGATCCTTCCATGATAATGGTTGGGTTTTCACCCTTTTCCATTTTTGTTGTAAGTTTGATTTCAGACGGGATCATAAAATATATAGGGTGAGAGTATCCGACTAGCAATTCCAGAAGATTGCCTGTATTATTCACACGATATCCAACACCCACTAATTCCATTTGTTTGGAAAATCCAGAAGAAACTCCCGTCACCATATTGTTAATAAGTGATCTCGAAAGTCCATGCACTTCTCTATGTCTCTTTTGATCAGTTGGTCTTTCTACACTTAGAGTACCATCTTCAATTTTGATATTCAATTCAGGATTTATTTGTTCAGATAAAGTACCTTTGGCACCTTTTACTGTCACAAAGTTACCTTTACTTACATCCACTGATACACCCGAAGGTATGCTAATTACAGCTTTGCCAATTCTAGACATGACTATAAATAATTATTTTAAATTAATAAATATAACAGATCAATTCACCCCCGATATTCTCTTTTCTAGCCTGTTTGTCGGTCATTAATCCTCTTGAGGTAGAAACAATAGAAATACCTAGCCCGTTGATGATCTTTGGTATTTCTTTAGAACCTGAATACTGACGTAGACCTGAAGTAGATATTCTTCCCAATTCTCTGATTACAGGTTTTTTTGTGACAGGATCATACTTTAAAGCAATACTGATCACTCCCTGTTTTCCGGCAGCATCATCAAATTTGTATTTGAGTATGTAACCATGATCATAAAGTATCTCAGTGATAGACTTTTTCATGTTGGATGAAGGAATCTCCACTATTTTATGACCTGCCATCTGTGCATTTCTGATTCTGGTCAAATAATCTGCAATTGGATCTGTTACTATCATTTTTTGAAAACTAAATTCTATGTTATAAATTATTACCAGCTTGCTTTTGTGATACCCGGAATAAGACCTTCATTTGCCATTTTCCTGAAGGTCACACGGTTGATTCCAAATCGTCTCATGTATCCTTTAGGTCTTCCTGTAAGTTTACATCTATTGTGTAAGCGTACTTTAGAAGAATTTTTTGGTAATTTATCAAGGGCTTCATAATCGCCTGCTTCTTTAAGTTTTTTCCTCAAATCAGCATATTTAGCTACTAATCTTTCTCTTTTTATTTCTCTTGCTATAACGGATTTTCTAGCCATGGAAAGTTAATTCTTTTGATTTTTAAAAGGTAATCCTAACTCTTTTAGCAAAGCCAGGGCTTCAGCATCAGTTTTGGCAGTTGTAACAAAGCTTATGTCCATACCTGTGATCTTATTTACTTTGTCAATGTCAATCTCCGGGAAGATAATTTGTTCTTTAACACCCAGAGAATAATTTCCTCTTCCGTCAAAACTCTTGTCATTTATGCCTTTAAAGTCTCTTACTCGTGGTAATGCCACCGTAATAAGTCTATCAAGGAATTCATACATCTTCTTATTTCTGAGTGTTACTCTTGCACCTATAGGCATAAACTCTCTCAACTTAAAATTCGAAATAGACTTGGAGGCAATTGTTGAAACAGCCTTTTGACCTGTAATGGTAGTCATCTCGTTTAATGCATTATCGACAAGTTTTTTGTCCTGGGTAGCAGAACCAACACCCTGATTGATACATATCTTTTCAAGTCTAGGCACCTGCATGACAGTCTTATATCCAAATTGTTCATTCAATTTGGAGACGATCTCTTCCCTGTATTTCTGCTTAAGTCTAGGTATATAACTCATTACTTGATAATTTCTCCTGATTTTTTTGAATATCTTACCGATTTCCCATCCACCACTTTTCTGCCAATTCTTGTAGGCAACCCTGATTTAGGATCAATAAGCTTAAGGTTTGAAATATGAATAGGTGCTTCCATCTCATTTATCCCCCCAGGATTGTCCTGAGTAGATTTGATATGTTTTTTGACCATATTAACACCATCCACAATTGCACGATTTTCTTTTGGGATCACCAATTTAACTTCACCTTTAAGTCCTTTATTGGATCCAGCGATAACCATTACATTATCCCCTTTCTTTATATGCAATTTTGGTGCAAATCTTTTTGAATCAGTCATGATATAAAATTTTATTAGAGCACTTCGGGTGCTAATGATACAATACGCATATAATCACGATCTCTCAACTCTCTGGCCACAGGTCCGAATATACGGCTTCCTCTTGGCTCATCTGCAGCATTCAGAAGTACAACCGCATTATCATCAAATCTGATATATGAACCATCTTTTCTTCTGATTTCTTTGCTGGTCCTGACAATAACTGCTTTAGTTACAGTACCTTTTTTAATACCGGTAGGTGTAGCTGACTTCACAGCTACGACGATTTTGTCACCAACTGATGCATATCTTCGTCTTGTTCCACCTAATACACGGATACAAAGAACCTCTTTCGCTCCGCTGTTATCTGCAACTTTTAATCTTGACTCTGTTTGGATCATGACTAGTTAATTTAATTATTTCGCTTTTTCAACAATTTCAACAAGTCTCCAGCTCTTCATTTTACTTAAGGGCCTGGTTTCTGTAATTTTTACAGTATCACCTTCGGTACACTCATTGTTTTCGTCGTGAACAAAGAATTTTTTTGACTTCTTCACGAATTTACCATAAATAGGGTGTTTCAATTTTCTTTCAATCAAAACAGTCACTGTTTTATCCATTTTAGCACTGGATACCACGCCTATTCTTATTTTGTTTAATAAATTTTCAGTCATTGGACTTATTATTTTATGATTACTTTCTTCTGAATCTGATTTTTGATCTCTTAGCAAGATCTTCAGCAGACATAGCCTTCAATTCTCTGTCTCTCAACTCAGTTTGCAGTCTTGCTACATCCTTCCTAAGATTTTTTAATTCCAATGGATTTTCCAAACCTTTAGCACCATGATCAAATTTCATTCGATTCAGGTCAGTCATTGACTGGCGAAGCTCAGTTCCAATAGATTCGACAGACATTGTCTGCAACTCTAAAAATTTTTTTGATGCCATAATCAGCTAACTTTTTATATTATTCGCTATAATCTACTCTAACAACTGTTTTTGTCAATACAGGTAATTTTTGAGCTGCCAGTCTTAATGCTTCCACCGCAATTTCCGCTGGTACACCGTCAATTTCAAACATTATTTTACCTGGTTTAATAACTGCTACCCAATGATCTAAGGCTCCTTTACCCTTACCCATACGCACTTCCTGAGGCTTCTTGGTGATAGGTTTGTCCGGAAATATTCTGATCCAAACCTTTCCTTCCCTTTTCATATATCTGGTCATGGCAATCCTTGCAGACTCAAGTTGTCTGTTTGTAATTCTGCCAATCTCCATGGACTTTAGAGCAAATGAACCAAAAGATATTGTGCTACCCTTAACGGCTATACCTTTGGGGTTCATTTTATGCTGTTTTCTGTACCTCGTTCTTTTTGGTTGTAACATATCTGTTATCGTTTAAAACTTTACCTTTTTCAAAAAGTGGCGCAAAGGTAATATAAATTTACAAAATAATTTTATCTTTTTCTATTTCCTCCTTGTCCACCCTGTCCGCCTTGACCTCCTCTTCTGTCTCCACCACGTCTTTCATTTCTATCTCCTCTTTCTCCTCTACCGCCTCGGTGGTCTCCTCTATCTCCTCTTTCTCTATTTTCTCCTCCACCATCTGTATTAGCTTTGCCCGCTGTTACATTTGGCGAAAGGTCTCTTTTCTCAAGCACTTCACCTTTACATATCCAGGTTTTTATCCCGATTTTACCATAAACTGTCAATGCTTCCTTGATGGAGTAATCTATATCTGCTCTGAATGTATGCAATGGAGTTCTGCCATCTTTAAACTCTTCACTTCTCGCCATCTCTGCACCATTAAGTCTGCCGCTTACTCTGACCTTGATACCTTCAGCACCTGCTCTTATTGCAGATTGGATACCCATTTTAATGGCTCTTTTATAGTTTATTCTGGATTCGATCTGCTTTGCAATAGTTTCACCAACTATAGCAGAATCTAATTCAGGACGTCGGATTTCGATTATATTGATCTGAACATCTTTACTGGTGAGTTTTTTCAACTCTTCTTTAATCCTATCTACTTCCTGACCACCTTTACCAATGATGATACCCGGTCTTGAAGTGTGCATAGTAACGGTGATTCTTTTAAGCGTTCTTTCAATTACAATTTTTGAAAGACCACCTTTCTGAATTCGAGCGTTCAGGTAAACTCTGATTTGTTCGTCTTCTACGACTTTCTGACCAAACTCTTTACCACCAAACCAACTTGAATCCCATCCTCTGATGATACCAAGTCTGTTTCCTATTGGATTTGTCTTTTGACCCATGAACTGATGTTTTATATTTTAATCTTGGATTTCTAATTTATTCTCGACCACTAGTGTTACATGGTTCATTCTTTTTCTGATTCTGTTAGCCCTTCCATGGGGTGCCGGTCTGAATCTCTTAAGTACTGAACCACCATCAACGAAGGCAGTTTTGACAAACAATCTATAATCTTCAGGACTTGCCACTTCAGTCTTTGAAGCCCAATTGGATACTGCCGACAATAAAAGTTTTTCAACCCATCCAGCTGCTTCCTTGTTTGTATATTTCAATATATTAAGGGCATCATCTACGGATTTGCCTCTGATATTGTCAACCACCAATCGCATCTTTCGAGCTGACATCGGACAATTTCTAAGTTTTGCATGTGCCTCCATTTCTACTATTTTTCGCTTTTGCTAATTCTTGTTATTTTTTATTACCACTATGACCTCTGAATGTTCTGGTCAAGGAAAACTCTCCCAACTTGTGACCTACCATGTTTTCTGTCACAAATACAGGGATGAAAGTCTTTCCATTGTGAACTGCAATTGTTTGACCTATCATATCAGGTATAATCATTGAAGCTCTCGACCATGTCTTAATCACAGATTTTTTATTACTTTCAGTTGCTTTCACGACTTTTTCGTAAAGCTTGTGATATACATAAGGTCCTTTTTTTATTGATCTAGCCATTTGCTGATAATGATTACTTACGTTTTGAAATAATTAATCTACTTGAAGCCTTCTTAACGCTTCTGGTTTTCTGTCCTTTTGCCATGATGCCGGTTCTGGATCTTGGATGCCCTCCTGAAGCCCTACCTTCACCTCCACCCATCGGGTGATCTACCGGGTTCATTGCTACCCCTCTTACTCTTGATCTCTTGCCCAACCATCTGGTTTTACCCGCTTTTCCCATTACTTCCAGCCCATGATCAGGGTTTGAAGCACGTCCGATGACAGCTTTGCAAGTCAACAATACTCTTCTTACTTCGCCTGATGGCAATTTTACTATGGCATACTTACCTTCACGTCCGACCATTGTCGCATATGTACCTGCGCTTCTTGCTAAAGCTGCACCTTTGCCAGGTGACATTTCGATAGCATGAATATCAGCTCCTAATGGGATTGAAGAAAAGTATAAAGCATTTCCAGTATCAGGAGTAGCATCTTTGCCAGACATAATAGCATCACCTACTTTAATCTTGTCGGGAGCTATAATATATCTTTTTTCTCCATCAGCATACACCAATAAGGCTATAAATGATGTTCTGTTTGGATCATACTCTATGGAAACAACCTTAGCCGGAATACCTTCTTTATCTCTTTTGAAGTCGATAATTCTGTATTTTTGTTTATTTCCGCCTCCAATTTGACGCATTGTCATTTTCCCATCATGGTTCCTTCCACCGGATTTTGACTTACCTACTGTGAGGCTTTTTTCCGGTTTGGAAGTAGTCAATTCCGAATAATCGACCTGAACTTTTTGTCTCAGGCCCGGAGTGATTGGGTTAAATTTTTTAATTGCCATAGCGATTAATTTTTTATAATTATCTGCTTACTCTTCTGAACTGTTATAAATATCAAGGCTCTCTCCCTCAGCCAGAGTAACATAAGCCTTCTTGTAAGAACTTACCTTGCCTCTGATGACTCCTGATCTGGTATTTCGTGATTTCATTCTTGCAGGAACAATCACTGTATTGACAGCCAACACGTTAGTAGAGAACATTGCTTCCACAGCTTTTTTAATCTCTAATTTGTTGGCATTTTTGTCAACTACGAATGTGTACTGATTTCCTTTTGCTGTAAGGGACTCAGATTTTTCGGAGATAACCGGTTTTATTAATATATTTCCAGACATATCTTAACTATTTTATTGCTCCTGAAAAGCAGATTTAAGTTTATTTATTGAATTTTCAGAAATCAAAAGAACATCAGCTCCAATAATATCATAAGTATTGGCATCATTTACAAATCTCACCTGACTCTTAGGAAGGTTTCTTCCTGATAGGTAGACATTTGAATTGATCTCTGCTGTCAGTAATAATGATTTTCCATCCACTTTCAAGTTTTCAAGGATTCTTTTGTATTCTTTGGTACTTGGAGCAGCAAGATTGAAATCTTCGACTACAATCATTGAACCTGAAGCGACTTTGTCAGAATAAGCAGAATATCTTGCAAGTTCTTTGACTTTTTTATTCAGTTTGAATGAATAATTACGTGGTTTAGGTCCAAATGTACGTCCACCACCTCTGAAAACAGGGCTCTTCATAGAACCTGCTCTTGCAGTACCTGTTCCCTTTTGTCTTTTCAACTTTTTAGTTGTTCTTGAGATCTCCCACTTTTCTTTAGCTTTGTGAGTACCTTGTCTTTGTGCAGCAAGATATTGTTTTACAGCAAGATATACCGCATGAGGATTTGGTTCTACACCAAATATTTCTTCAGGAAGTTCTACACTTCTTCCTGTACTGCCACCTTGTATATTTAGAACATCTAGTTTCATCATCCTTACTTTTCAATAATTACATAAGAACCTTTGTGACCAGGAACAGCTCCTTGAATAAGGATAATGTTCATTTCCGGTAAAAGCTTAACAATTTTTAAATTTTTAGTCTTCACTCTTTCATTTCCAACTCTTCCTGCCATACGCACTCCTTTGAAAACCCGTGAAGGCCATGCTGAAGCACCTACTGATCCCGGAGCTCTCAATCTATTATGCTGTCCGTGGGTAGCTTGTCCAACTCCGTTAAAGTTATGTCTTTTTACGACACCCATAAAACCCTTACCTTTGGAAGTTCCTATGGCACTAACTTTATCTCCTTCATTGAATATATCACCAATATTGACCTCTTCGCCCAAAGCCCTATCCAATGGATAATCTCTGAACTCGACTACTTCCTGTTTGGGTGAAGTGCCTGCCTTTTCAAAATGGCCCTGAAGCGCCTTTGAAGTGTTTTTTACCTTTGCTTCACCATAACTCAGTTGAATGGCATCATATCCATCTGTCTCCACCGACTTAACCTGAGTGACGATATTAGACTGGGCCTCGATGACTGTGCAAGCAATATTTTTGCCACTCGCATCGAAAATACTGGTCATACCAAACTTTTTTCCTATTAATCCGTTCATGATTAAATTTTTAAAAAGATTCAGGAAACTACCTGATATCTATACTTCAGAATCTAAAAAATAAATAAAATCCAGCGATTAAGTGAGCTTCACCTGGATATCCACACCACTAGGAAGTTCTAGTTTTGACAATGCGTCAACTGTCTTCTGGGTTGGTGTAAAAATCTCGATGATGCGTTTGTGGGTCCTTAGCTGGAACTGCTCACGAGATTTTTTATTTACATGCGGGGAACGCAATACTGTAAATACTTCTTTCTCTGTTGGCAGCGGAATCGGACCGGAAATAACAGCACCGCTGTTTTTGACCGTTTTTACAATCTTTTCAGTACTTTTATCTACCAAATTGTGATCGTAAGAGCGGAGTTTTATCCTGATTTTTTGATTCATAACCTAATGTTAAATTTCACTCTATTTTTAAGAGGCCGCAAAGATAATACTATTTTGAATATCTCAGCAACAATTAATAAAAAATATTTAATAAAAAAATGATTCTTGATTCAATCATCAAAAATCATTTCAGAATGCTTTTAAGCTTTAGCGCCTTTTGCTTTTTCGATGACAGCGTCAGCGATGCCTTTTGGTGCCGGCGAATAATGGCTAAACTCCATACTACTGCTTGCTCTTCCAGAGGTGATGGTACGCAATTGAGTCACATATCCAAACATCTCAGCCAACGGAACTTCAGCTGCAATAGCTACTGCCCCACCTGATCTTGCTTCCTGTCCTTTTGGAAGTCCTCTCCTTCTGTTGAGGTCACCTATTACACTACCAACATATTCATCAGGCGAAACCACTTCAAGCTTCATGATTGGCTCAAGTAAAACCGGACTACATTTTTTGGAAGCTTCCTTGAAACCTTCTTTTGCACAAAGTTCAAAAGCAAGTGGCTTTGAGTCAACAGCGTGAGTCTGACCATCATAAAGTCTTACTTTCATACTGTCTATATGGTAACCTGCCAAAATACCATTGTCCATCATGGAATTAAACCCTTTGACGATAGAAGCAAAGTATTCTTTCGGAACTGATCCACCAAAAATATCATTGACAAACTGAAGCTTTGTTTTACCAGATTTAAAATCTTCTGATTCTAAAAACTTCTCATCTGCCGGCCCTAATTCAAATGACATCTGAGCAAAAAGTCCAGAACCTCCAGATTGCTTTTTAAGCCTTTCAGTATGTTCGACACTTGAAGTGAGTGCTTCTTTATAGTTGACCTGAGGAGCTCCTTCATTCACTTCCACTTTAAACTCTCTTCTCAAACGATCTACAATGATTTCAAGGTGTAATTCACCCATACCACTGATAACTGTCTGATTGGTCTCTTCATCATATTTTACTCTGAACGTCGGATCTTCCTCTGAAAGTTTATTGAGTGCCATACCCAACTTATCCAGATCTTTTTGTGTCTTTGGCTCAATAGCAAGACCAATAACAGGCTCAGGAAATACCATACTTTCAAGCACGATTGGATGCGCTTCTTCACAAAGTGTATCTCCAGTTCTGATATCTTTAAATCCAACTCCAGCGGCAATATCACCTGCCTCAACACGCTCAATGGCGTTTTGTTTATTAGCATGCATTTGATACAATCTGGAAATTCTTTCTTTATTATTTGACCTTGTGTTGAGTACATATGACCCGGCATCCAATCCACCAGAGTAAACGCGCATAAATGCTAATCTACCTACATATGGATCTGTAGCTATTTTGAAAGCAAGTGCTGCAAAAGGATCAGTGACTATCGGTCTTCTGACTTCTTCTTTTTCTGTTTTGGGATTAGTACCGGTGATACCTGCTGTATCTGTTGGCGAAGGCAAAAATGCACAGACGGCATCAAGTACGGCCTGAACTCCTTTATTTTTAAATGCTGAACCACACATCACAGGTGTAAATGCAAGATCCATTACGGCTGCTCTTACAGCTGCATTGATTTCAGGTACGGTGATTGAATCCGGATCTTCAAAGAATTTTTCCATCAGTTCTACGTCATACTCGGCAACTGCTTCTATCAGCTTAGCTCTGTACTCTGCAACGGTATCCGCTATATCAGCAGGTATATCAATTACTTTGTAAGTCATACCCTGATCTTCTTCATTCCACACCATGGCGATGTTGGTGATCAGGTCTACTGCTCCTTTAAATTTTTCTTCTGCTCCTATCGGAACTTGTAAAGGAATAGCATTGGCTCCGAGTTTTTCTTTGATATCATTTACTACATTGAAGAAATCAGCTCCAGATCTATCCATCTTGTTGACGAAAGCAATACTAGGAACTCGATACCTTTCTGCTAATCTCCAGTTAGTCTCAGACTGAGGCTCAACACCATCAACAGCACTGAAAAGGAAAACCAGTCCATCAAGTACTCTAAGAGACCGGTTTACTTCTACAGTAAAATCCACGTGACCTGGAGTATCGATGATGTTAAAATGGTATTGTTTAGTTTCAGGAAGGGATTGACCTTGAGTGGTAGGATAATTCCAGTTACAAGTAGTAGCTGCTGAAGTGATGGTGATACCTCTCTCCTGCTCCTGTTCCATCCAGTCCATAGTAGCAGCACCATCATGCACCTCTCCTATTTTATGACTTATGCCTGTATAGTACAGAATCCTTTCTGTTGTTGTAGTTTTACCCGCATCAATGTGAGCTGCGATACCTATATTTCTGGTATATTTAAGATCTTTTGCCATGATTATATGGTTATAAAGATTTTATTCTTTTTTAAAAAAATATGTTTCTAAGAAAAATTATGCTTTGAAGTGTGCAAATGCTCTGTTGGCTTCAGCCATTCTATGAGTATCTTCTCTCCTTTTTACGGCTGCACCTTCGCCTTTGCTTGCTGCAATAGTTTCTGCTGACAGTTTTTCTGCCATTCCTTTACCACTGCGGGCACGTGAAAATCTAATCAACCACTTCATTCCTATTGACATTCGTCTTGACGGTCTTATTTCAGTAGGTATCTGAAAAGTAGCTCCTCCTATTCTCTTACTTCTTACTTCAACAGCGGGCATTACATTTTCAAGAGCTTTTTTCCATACTTCATGTGGATTTTCGCTTGTTCTGCCTTCTACTTTGTCCAAAGCATCATAAAAAATACCGTAAGAAATGCTTTTTTTGCCTTCCCACATCATGTTGTTAACAAACTGAGTTACCATAGGATCACTATACCTTGGATCTGGAGTAATAACTCGCTTTTTTGGCTTTCTTTTTCTCATCTTTCGATAATATTATTATATACAGTCTAAGTTATATTATTTTTTAGGGGCTTTTGCTCCATATTTAGATCTACTTTGAAGTCTTTTTGCCACACCAGCCGTGTCTAAAGCACCACGAACGATAGTATATCGTACACCCGGAAGATCCTTAACCCTGCCACCTCTTACCAATACGATAGAGTGTTCCTGAAGATTGTGACCTTCACCAGGAATGTAAGCGATAACTTCAATGCCATTGGTCATTCTGACCTTAGCTACTTTACGAAGAGCTGAATTTGGTTTCTTAGGCGTCGTAGTATATACTCTGGTACAAACCCCTCTCTTCTGAGGACATGAATCCAAAGCTCTTGATTTACTCGCTACTACTACTTTTTCTCTACCTTTTCTTACTAACTGATTAATAGTTGGCATATATGAAAATTTATATAAAATAAAGATTATTTATGAAGAAAAAATACTCCTTCTTCAAAAAGAGACGCAAAGGTATTATTATTTTGCTTACGGAGAATATTTTTTTGGAATATTTTTTCAATAAATTACTGAAATTTAATATGTTCTGACGATCTCAGGCTTATAGCATGGTTGTTTTGGTTGTGTTGTTCTTGTCATTTAAAAAAATCATATATATAAACATCTGAATTTATGGAGTTGATACATTTAAAAAAATACTCCTTTTGAAATTTGTACTTTATGAGTCAGATATTTTAATTTTTTAGAGTGTCGGTTATTGTTCATTGCCGGGATGAGGTAACTCGATACTTTATACTTTTAGGAGTTTGGCAAATTTATGTATAAAATGCCAACACAATACTGATGTTTAGTGAATACAAAATATTTTGCAAAGTATTCAAATCACAAGTTATTAATATTCAAATAATTGCGATTTTTAATTATTGCATTTAATGTTTGTATAACAAACTGCACAAATTCAATTTTTCTTCCTCGCTACCCTCATTCCCTTGAGGGACGACCTGCCCAATTCAACCATGTTTTTACCGTTTATTTAAAAGAATTCTAAAAAAGTGCAATTTGTTATACATACGCATTTCATTTTCTGAGGATGGTAAACAGATTTTTAGCTACATTTGCGGTTTATTTTAAAATCAAAAATCCTTATGGCACTTAAAATAGGAATTACAATAGGCGATATCAATGGTATAGGTACTGAAGTCATAATAAAAGCTTTAGGCAATCCAAATATTTTGAAAACATTTACTCCTGTCATCTATGGCTCTTATAAAGTTCTTTCTTACCATAAGAATATAGTCAAAGATATAAATATCAATTTTCATTCTGTCAGCAATGCTAAACAAGCCATTCCCGGTAAAATAAATCTTGTAAATTGCTGGGATGATAATGTAAATATCACCCTTGGAAAAGCTACATCTGAAGGTGGAAAATATGCGATCATTTCACTGGACAAAGCTCTTTCAGATATTAAGGATGGTAGCATTCAGGGATTAGTCACTGCACCTATCAACAAAAATGCCATGCAGTTGGCTAATTTCACTTATACCGGTCACACAGAATATTTTACTGCCAAGGATGGTGCTGCTCAGAGTCTGATGTTTATGGTTAGTGAAGCTTTGAAAGTGGCTTTGGTCACCAATCATATTCCGGTTTCAAAAGTGGCGTCTTCAATTACCAAAGATCTTATCATTGAAAAAATAAAAATCCTGAATAAAGCATTGATAGAAGATTTTGGATATGAGCGTCCTGTCATTAGTGTTTTGGGATTGAATCCACATGCTTCGGATGATTCGCTGATAGGTGATGAAGAAGAAAAAATAATAAGACCGGCTATCATTGAAGTGAAAAAACAAGGTATATTAGTAAATGGCCCATATGCTGCTGATGGATTTTTTGGAAGTGGATTGTGGAGAAAAGCTGATGCTGTACTTGCGATGTACCATGACCAGGGATTGATACCATTCAAAGCGTTATCATTTGGCACAGGCACCAATGTTACTTCAGGTCTGTCATTTATACGAACATCACCGGATCACGGGACAGCATATGATATAGCCGGAACCAATATGGCGGATGAATCTTCTATGCTGAAAGCAATGTTTACAGCTGTTGAAATGGTCCATCATCGTCAGGAGTATTTTTCTTCGAGAGAAAATGCACTCGTAAGAAGAGAAAAACAAACAGCAGGGCTCAACGAATAGACACTATAAAAAAGTAAAATGCAGTATATTGCCGATGGAGTCATGCTTGGACTCACATTGACCATATTATTGGGACCTATTTTTGTTGCACTTACACAGACAGGTGTTCAGCATGGCTTAAGGGCGGGCATCGCAGTAGGAAGTGGAATATGGATCAGTGATATAATTGTGATCTCGGCATCATACTATTTTATACTTCAATTGACGGAACTAACCCAAGCGGAAAATTTTAAATTTGGTATGGGCCTTGCCGGAGGACTAGTATTGATTGGTTCTGGTCTGATATCTTTTTTCAAATCGCACAAAGGAGATGAATCTACGCCGGCTTTTGATGCCAAATCTTATTTTGGTTATTTTACAAAAGGGTTTGCTGTCAACTTCATCAACCCCTTTACCTTTATATTCTGGATTGGGGTGATGACAAGCTATGTGTCTGCCAAAGGGATAAATGGTATAGAAACCATCTTGCTTTTCGGAACTATAATGGTAACAATTATTATCACAGATTCGCTAAAAGTTATCATGGCGAAGGCCATAAAAAGTCGACTCCAATTGCATCATATTGGCATCTTTACCAAAATAGCAGGAGTATTATTATTTATATTTGGAATAGTACTGATGGTGCGAAGTGGAGTGATATTTTGATCTTTTATTGAATTGAATCATGTAAATGTCATTGCATTGAGGAGCATCCCTCTTTAAACCATTGATTGCGTACCACTGATAGAAAGTTAGCTAAAAATCCACACCTAAAGATCAATAAAAACAAAAATCCCTTGACAATCAATTAGTTATCAAGGGATTTTGTTGACCCACTAGGACTCGAACCTAGAATGACGGTACCAAAAACCGGAGTGTTACCATTACACCATGGGTCAATGTTTCATTTGCGGGTGCAAAGATAAAAATATTGTCTTTAAATTTTATATAGCAGGACATGTTTTTTTTAAAAAAAGTATTTTTGATGGTTAAGTTATTTATAGTGGACAGAAAATATTCTGCGAAATATTTAAATCATAATGTATTGTAAATTAAATAATTATGATTGTATATTTTCGCAATCAATTTTCTGTTTGGTATAAAAAGAAAAATTTTAAAACGGTGATTTTCCTTCTATGTAGCACATTTTATATCTTAAAGAAACAACTACACAATAAAGTGTCTATTATTTCTGTCATTTTGTCATATTTCATCTCAAATTGTTGTAATTTTGCATCCCAAACTTTATATTAAGAAACATGTACGATGACAATGTAACCCTGACCGGAATTAAGAAAGAAATAGATGAAGCCAGACAGGGTGAGGTATTATATCACCAAAATCTGACATCCGCTTCAAGGAAGTTTTATATAGAATCTTATGGTTGTGCTATGAATTTCAGTGATTCAGAGATTGTGGCTTCCATTCTTGCTGAAGATGGTTTTGGCCCTACCAGGATGATGGAAGAAGCTGACCTTATCCTTGTAAATACATGCTCTATCAGGGAAAAGGCAGAAGACACGGTCAGGAATCGTCTCAGAGTATTTAATGCATTGAAGTTGAAAAAGCCGGATATGATGATCGGTGTCTTAGGATGTATGGCCGAGAGACTTAAAGCGAAGCTTCTGGAGCAGGAAAAACTAGTAGATATCGTGGTTGGCCCTGATGCCTACAGAGATTTGCCCAACTTGCTGGCAAAAGTTGATGATGGTGAAAAGGGTATCAATGTATTACTGTCCCGTGAAGAGACGTATTCTGATATTTCTCCATTGAGATTAGACAGTAACGGTATCGTGGGTTTTATATCCATCATGAGAGGATGCGACAATATGTGTTCATTCTGTGTGGTGCCATTTACAAGAGGGAGAGAGCGCAGCAGAGACGCATATTCGATAGTGGCAGAAGCTACAGACCTGTACCAACGGGGCTTCAGAGATGTCACCCTGTTGGGTCAGAATGTTGATTCATACAAATGGACAAATCCAGATGCAGAAGAACATGTCAATTTTGCTCAATTGCTCGAAAGAGTAGCCCTGGTGCACCCGGACCTGAGAGTGAGATTTTCTACCTCCCACCCCAAAGATATCACTAATGAAGTGCTGCACACTATGTCAAGGCATGAAAACATATGCAAGTATATACACTTACCTGTTCAATCCGGCAATAGTCGTATCCTCGATCTGATGAACCGGACTTATGACCGAGAGTGGTATATGGAACGTGTTGAAGCTATTTACAAAATCATACCTGATTGTGCGATTTCATCAGATATCATTTGTGGTTTTTGCACCGAAACAGAGGATGAGCATCAGGAAACCATCTCCATGATCCGTTGGGCGAAATACAGTATGTCGTACATGTTTTTTTACTCCGAACGACCTGGTACTCCGGCAGCTAAAAAATTGATTGATGATATACCTGAAGAGATTAAAAAAAGAAGACTTCAGGAAGTGGTAGATACGCAAATGATGATTTCTCAGCAAGTCAATAAAGCTGATATAGGCAAAACCTTCAAAGTGCTTATCGAAGGAAATAGCAAAAGATCGGATCAGGAGTTTAAAGGACGGAACAGCCAGAACAAAATGATCAATTTTCCAAAGCAGGATGGTCTCAAAGCTGGTGAATATACCTGGGTAAAAGTAACGGATGCTACCTCAGGGTCGCTAAGAGGGGTAATCGTAGAAAAGCCTTAAAAACTCGCACCATGATCACAGACATTAACCAACTCGATCTCAGTAAGACATATTCTTATGCAGATTATCTACTTTGGAGATTTGAGGAGCGTGTAGAATTGATCAAAGGAAAGATATTGAAAATGTCTCCCGCTCCGAGTTCAAAACATCAGAGAACATCGAGTCAAATACATGGTCTTTTATGGACATTCCTTAAAAATAAGTGCAATGTTTATGCAGCACCATTTGATGTGAGATTGCCCATCTCTGAAGATCTCAATATTTCAAAAAAGTATAAAAACAAGGCTAAAAAGCTTCAGGATGGGAAAATACTTACTGTGGTTCAGCCGGATATCACAGTAGTATGTGATCCCGAAAAACTGGATGAAAGAGGTTGTATCGGTGCGCCTGATTTGGTCATAGAAATTCTTTCTCCCGGTAATAAAGATATAGAGCTCAAGGACAAGTTTGAAATATATCAAGAGTCCGGAATAAAAGAGTACTGGATAGTAGAGCCTGATGAATATATATTAGTTTATACCTTACTAAAAGGAAAATATACCGGAAGCAAACCATTTACATCAGGTGAGAAGGTGACATCAACGGTATTGCCCGGAATGTCATTAATTGTTAGTGAAATATTTAGGTAAAAATCAACATTCAAAAAAATTCGATTTGAACATACAGGGAGTTAAACAAAGATTTGGAATCATAGGTCGCTCACCATTACTGGAGAGGGCACTCAACACAGCTATGCGAGTAGCATCGACAGATCTTTCAGTACTCATTCAGGGAGAAAGCGGTGTAGGTAAGGAAGTATTCAGCCGCATCATACATGATTTGTCAGTGCGCAAACATAACAATTTTATAGCCATCAACTGCGGCGCCATCCCGGCTGGTACTATCAACTCCGAGCTTTTCGGACATGAAAAAGGGTCATTTACGGGTGCTTTGGGCGAACGCAAGGGATATTTCGAAACAGTCAATGGCGGCACCATTTTTCTGGATGAGATCGGAGAGATGCCTCTCGATACTCAAGCATATCTGCTGAGGATGCTGGAATCGGGCGAATTTCTGAGAGTGGGCTCTTCCAAGGTACTCACCACTGATGTGCGGGTTATTGCAGCCACTAATGTCAATCTGGAAGAGAAGATTCATTCCGGAAAATTCAGAGAGGATCTTTACTACAGATTGAATACTGTGCCTATCAGAGTGCCTGCCCTACATGAAAGACGTGATGACATCTATATGCTGTTCAGAAAATTTTCAAGTGATTTTGCAGAAAAATATCGTTCAGACTCTATCACCCTGACTCCGGAAGCCAAACTCATACTGGAAAACTACAGGTGGCCCGGAAATATCCGTGAGCTGAAAAATATGGTAGAGCAACTCAGTGTTCTGTCAGAACAAAAAGAGATTGATGCCGAACACCTTATTGAATTGGTACCGCACCTTACTGAAAGATTGCTTCCCAGCAAAAAGTTTGAAAGTGCCCAAAGTGAAGGAGGATTTCATGAAAGAGAGATCATATTTAAGTTTTTACTCGAGATGAAAAGTGATCTAAGTGATCTAAAATCACTCATCTACGAACTGATAAGGACGAATGATCTTACATTGCCGGATATATCAGCACTCAAAAATATGTCTTCTTACAATGCAGAAGCTTTATTTTCGAAAAGCTACCCTACTCCAGGCTCTACAATACGCAATGAAGAATATGAACCTTATGACAATAAACCGATATTGCTGCAAAACAAACAAAACTTCCACCAGACCGATGAAGTGGAAGAAATAAAATCCATTGAAGAAATGGAAAAAGACATGATAAGAAAATCTTTAAAAAAATTTAATAACAGGAGAAAAGATGCTGCAGATGAACTCGGCATTTCGGAAAGAACACTCTACCGCAAAATTAAAGAATACCATATACCTGAAAAACTCTAAATTATGACTTCGTATGCATTTGTAAACGGAAATATAGTACCTTCACATGAAGCCAATGTCAATATCAGCGATATAGGACTATTGCGAGGGTATGGTGTTTTTGATTTTTTCCGTGTAGTCGATGGCAAACCGATTTTCCTGGAAGATTATTTGGATCGATTTGAAAGATCTGTGACAGGGCTCCATCTTACACTTCCTTACACACGACAGTATCTCACCGAAAAAATATACGAAATCATCTCTCTTCATCAGCATCCACTCTTAGGTATAAAACTTTTATGCACAGGAGGTTATTCTCCTGATGGATATACTCCTGCACACTCCAATGTCTTCATGTTGGCCAATCCGTTCAGGTTTCATCCATATGAACAGGGTTTGAAACTGATGACGGTAGATTATTTGCGGGAATTGTATCATATCAAAAGCATAAATTATCTGAAACCTATATCTGTCATACCACAATTAAAAGCTATCGGGGCAGATGATGTATTGTACTACAAAGATGGTCTGATATCAGAATCATCCAGGTCCAATATATTTATGGTAAAAAATGGTATACTTATCACGCCTTCCGATGGTATACTGGAAGGTGTCACCCGCAAGAAAATTTTATCATTCGCACAGGAGGTGTTGCCCCTGGAGGTGAGACCGATAACTGTGGAAGAATTAATGGGAGCTGATGAAGTATTTCTGACTGCAAGCACCAAGAGAATTTCGCCAGTTACGGCCATTGACGATTATTTGTTCGAGAATGGTCCTTTCACCAAAAAACTTTTTGACAGATTGCTTGAAGCAGAAAAAAATTCATAAACCAACTCTTAGAAGGCCATGATAAAGTTTTTTTATTTACTGTTTTTTGTTTTTATCTCCTGCACTCCAAATGCCCAACAATTTCCCAAGGAAATATATCTCGCATATGACAACCATAAAGAACCTTCCTTTACAGTAAAAAGATTTAAACATAGTGACGTAGTACGACTTATCGAAAAACACAAAACAAGTCGGAATTTGATCATCACTGAAGCAGGGAAGTCTTTTGAAGATAGAAACATTTATCAGGTGAAATACGGCAATGGACCTGTCAAACTTTTGTTGTGGTCACAGATGCATGGCAATGAAGCAACAGCCACCATGGCTTTGTTTGATATCTTTAATTTTCTGAAGGCGTCTGGAGATAAGTTTGATTCATTTCGCAAAGAATTAGCAGAAAAGGCTACTATTTATTTTATCCCAATGCTCAATCCTGATGGTGCTGAAAAGTGGCAAAGAAGGACAGCTCAGGAAATAGATATGAATCGGGATGCTCTCAGATTAGTTTGTCCTGAATCCAGATTGCTGAAAAACCTGCAGCAAACAATAAAGCCTGATTTTGGATACAACCTACACGATCAGGATCACAGAATAAGTGCGGGGGTTTCAAAAAATCCGGCTACAATTTCCTTTCTGGCCTCCGCATATGATCATGAATTAAGTATGAATGAAGTAAGAAAAAGATCAGTGCAGTTGATTTCAAAAATGAATAAAGACTTACAACAGTTTGTCCCAGAGCAGATTGCCAGATACCCGGATGACCATGAACCAAGGGCATTTGGTGACAATATCCAGAAGTGGGGTACCAGCCTGATTTTGATAGAGTCGGGTGGATATAAAAATGATCCGGAAAAAATGTATATTCGTAAGCTCAATTTTGTATCTATACTTTCTTCCTTTCACCATATCATTCATAAGACCTACACTAAAGAGACACATTCTGAATATGAGAAAATACCGGAAAATAAAAACTTCCTTCATGACCTGATCATCAGAAATGTAGCATTAATGGTCAACAATACATCTTATAATGCAGATATTGCTATCTCCAGAAATGAACTTACTTCTGAAGATTTTCTCACATACACTTACAAATCTGTGATTTCAGATATTGGTGATTTGAGCACATATTATGGTTTTGAAGAAATTGATGCTAAGGGTGCCGGCATAACACTCCAAAATGATACCATATTTACTCCCAAGGTTGGTATGCCAGCCAGCTTCGTACTGAAAGACCTCAATGGTAAAAAAACTGTGGTCAATAATGGATTTAAAGAATAAAAAACAATTAGGATTTAGAGTATGGGTAAATCAAGGTCACAACTGTTGGGTTAACCCTACAGTTTCCAATCAATCGGAAAGTCTGTATAATTTGACAAAAAGTAGAACTAATCAGATATTCATTTCCAAAATATTTCATTCTGAATTTACGATCACGCTAAAGGCGGATAAACTTTAACATCAACAGGGGTATTTCTGATTACTTTGTTTAATCAACCAGACCATCCTTCTCTATCCAAACTTCTATACTGGATGGCTTCGGCCAGATGTTCGATTTTGATATCAGGACTTCCCGCGAGATCAGCACCTGTACGCGCCACTTTAAGTATTCTGTCATATGCTCTGGCTGAGAGTTGCAGCCGTGTCATCGCTGTCTTCAAAAGATTTGCTCCAGCAGGTGTCAATTCACACACATCACGGACCATACGACTAGGCATCTGAGCATTGCAGAAGATACCTTGCTGATCCTTAAATCTTTCATTCTGGATTTCACGGGCCCTGATGACCCTCTCCACAATTTGTTCGCTTGTTTCACTTTTGTATTCGTGATTTGCTAGTTCGTCATAAGAGACTGGTGTCACTTCCACATGCAGGTCTATACGGTCCAGAAGCGGGCCTGAAATTTTAGTCAGATATTTTTTAACTACTCCGGGGCCACACACACATTCTTTCTCCGGATGATTGTAGAATCCACAAGGACATGGATTCATAGAAGCTATGAGCATAAAACTGGAAGGATAGTCCACTGATACTTTTGCCCTTGAGATAGTGACTCGCCTTTCTTCCATAGGTTGACGCATGACTTCCAGTACCTGTCGCTTGAATTCGGGTAACTCATCAAGAAACAATACTCCATTGTGGGCAAGGGATATTTCGCCTGGGTTGGGATTGGATCCACCGCCAACGAGTGCGACATCGCTGATGGTATGATGAGGTGACCTGAATGGTCGTTCGGTGACAAGTGATGAATTAGCACCTAAAACTCCTGCTACTGAATGGATTTTTGTGGTTTCTAAAGCTTCATGTAGGTTTAACGGTGGCAAGATCGTAGGCAGTCGTCTCGCAAGCATAGTTTTTCCGGCACCAGGTGGACCAATCAGTATGACATTGTGTCCACCAGCAGCAGCAATTTCCAGAGCTCTTTTGATATTGTCCTGACCTTTTACGTCACTGAAATTGATAGCATACTGGTTACTCGTATCTGCAAATACTTCCCGGGTATCATATTCCACAGGCTTCATTTCGATGTCCCCATTCATAAAATCTATCGCTTCCTTTAGGTTTTCGATCCCATAGACTGCTATACCATTCACGATGGCCGCTTCTCTCGCATTTTCTTTGGGCAAAATAAAGGACTTAAACCCTTCTTTCCTGGCTTGAATCGCTATAGGAAGGGCACCTTTGATCGGACGCAAAGCACCATCAAGGGCCAGTTCGCCCATAAATATCACTTTATCAAGTTCAGTGGCACTGACTTGTCCGGTTGATGCCAGAATACCCATAGCTATGGGCAGGTCATAAGAGGATCCTTCTTTCCTGATATCTGCGGGTGCCAGATTGACCACCAATTTGACACGTGGGACTTGCAAACCGATGTTTTTTATGGATGCTTCTATCCTTTGCCAGCCTTCTTTTACGGCATTGTCAGGTAAACCTACCAACCAATACATCTGTTTTCCGGCAGCTACATTGCCACCAGCGTTGACCTCCACAGTGATAGTCTGTGCTTCAACACCATGAACCGCAGAAGCATAGGTTTTAGAAAGCATATTTATAAGCTATTATGTAATTCAGGTTTAAACCCGAATTATGCATTAGAAAGTCTATTCCGAAGCTAAACTGCTTTAAATCAGAATCCGCCGCTGCGGACAATTTTTCTTCTGTAACCGTAGCGGTGCTACGCTTTTCGAATATAAATAGCTGATTTATTGCATTTTAGCTTCTCATGACGAAGTTCTAATGCATAATCCGAGTTAAAGGTAAGCAATCCTTCATTATTGAGCATTTGTTTGCACAACAAATTACAATTTTTGCCATTTTGAAAAAGATCTATTCAAAGTATTTGGAATTACTCTCTTTAGATTATTACAATGATGTATTATTCAACATTATACCAAACAGAAAATTGAATGTCTAAATTAACATCATAATTATTTAATCTACAATACATTATGATTTGCTCTTTCGCATAATAATTTCTATTCACTATAAAATCTCTTTTAGAAGAATATTCATCAATTGTACAAATTTTGAATGAAGATGAAATGGATGATATTTAAAGATCTTTTTCTTCATCATCCTTTGCAGGTCCGTTGAGTTTCCACAATACAAATCCAAATCCTGCAATGAGATGCAGAATAATGATGCCTACCAGAATATTGGTGATCATATTTCAAATATTTAGTACTTTCAATTTGCAAATATCTCCTCTTTCATGTGATTTGTTCAAAAAGATGATAAAAATTTTGAATTTGATATTGGGTAGTACATCAATTTGAAAGTAGTTTTGCAACTTTATTTGAAGCCGAATTGTTAAAATGGCTATTTATTGAATATTGACTTTAATGCTATTAGATATTTAAAATGTTTAAGACTGACATACTTATTATTGGAGCAGGTCCTGTAGGATTATTTACAGTTTTTGAAGCCGGACTGCTCAAGTTAAAATGCCATCTTGTAGATTCTCTCGGACAGCCTGGAGGACAGCTTACAGAAATATATCCTAAAAAACCTATCTATTATATACCTGGATATCCAAGTGTTCTCGCCAGCGATCTTGTCGACAATCTGATGAAACAACTCGAGCCTTTCAAACCGGAATTTACACTAGGAGAAAGAGCAGAAAAACTGGAAAAAACGGAAGATAATCTTTACAAACTTACCACCAGCAAAGGCACAATCATATACGCACCCGTAGTTGCAATAGCTGGTGGTTTAGGTTGTTTTGAACCACGAAAACCACCTATTGACAATATTGACCACTTTGAAGACAGAGGTGTAGACTACATCATCAAAGATCCTGAAAAATACAGAGGTAAAAAAGTACTTGTAGCTGGAGGCGGTGACTCTGCCCTGGATTGGAGCATCATACTGTCTGATATTGCAGCAGAAGTGGCACTTATACACCGCAGAACTTCTTTCAGAGGAGCGCTGGATTCTGTTGAAAAAGTAATGGAACTGGCTAATGTTGGAAAGATACATCTCATCACCAATGCACAGGCCATCGGGCTGAACGGAAACGGTATGTTACAGGAAGTCATCATTGAAGAAGAAGGAAAGGACAATTATCCTTATATTGCTGATTATTTTATACCCTTATTTGGCTTAGCTCCCAAACTTGGGCCTATCGGAGACTGGGGTCTTGAAATTAAGGACAATGCTATTGTGGTTGATACTTATGATTACAGTACCAATGTACCAGGTATATATGCAATCGGTGATATCAATACGTATTCAGGTAAGCTGAAGCTGATTTTATGCGGCTTCCATGAGGGTACGCTGATGGTCCAGTCGGCATTTAAATATATCTATCCAGACCAGAAATTGTCCTTTAAGTACACTACAGTATCAGGTGTCAATGGATTTGAGTAAGGAGTTAGTGTATTTTTGCAAGAAATGCAGTCATTACTTTATCCCATTCATTCATATTGTGACAAGAGTCACACAAGAGTAATAAATCCATCTTATCTTTGAGCCATAAATCTGAAAAAATCCTGATGGATAATATAATAAGTCTTACAGTAATAGATAGAGATGGAGCTGAACATTGTCTCGAAGCTCCTACGGATATGGCCATGAATGTCATGGAAGTCTGCAAATCATATGAATTACCAGTGGAAGGTATATGTGGTGGAATGGCGTTGTGCGCATCATGCCATGTATATGTATTGAGCGATCACGAGCTGTCAGAACCATCAGAAGACGAAGAAAATATGCTTGATCAGGCTTTCTTTGTAAAATCCAACTCTAGATTAGGTTGTCAATTGTATATAGCAGAAAACTTAAACGGTCTCGTCGTTGAGTTAGCACCTGTAAGTGGTGATTGAGTTGGGGCAATAAAAAGCCTTTCACTTTTTCATACTAAACAGAAAATTGAAAGCCAATATTTTAAAATCATAATTAATTAACTTACAATACATTATGATTATAATTTTTTGAATAATATTTTCGACTCACTATAAGATGTTCTAGCTCTAAGAAACTACAAATGACATAGTTTGTCATCTAATGGTGCATTCACTAATTACACTTCTGCTCTGACTAGATAAAGAACTTAATTAAATGTGGTTCTTTATCCGAATATCTGAGTTAAAAATACTCACCGTAGGATTTGTCCTAACTGTGGCACAGTGGCCACAATTCAGAGCTAAAATCTTTTGCGACGATTTCTTTACGCTCTTCTTGCTTTTTGTCTTGATCTTCAAAAAAAATAACGCCCATTTTAATTTGAACCTATTATCTAGTCAGAGCACTACCATACTCATAGACTAAAAATACTTTTTTTATAAGACTAAAACTAAAAACCGGATAAATCGTATATTTTTTTACCTTTGGCGCTCAAATATACCTACTGAATAATGAAATCATCCTTATCTCTTTTCTGTTTTTTTTTAATATCTGTGGTTCTTGTAAGCCAAAAAAGTATTTTGTCTCCCGACCAATATTTTAAACACTATGGCAAACAACATTCATTACACCACCAAATCATAGAATATATCAAATATGCTGATCAACAAAGCGATCAGCTTCAGTTGACCCAATATGGAGAATCATCTCAAGGAAGACCCATGTATCTTTCCTTCATTTCTACGGCCGAAAACCTTAAAAACCTTGAAAATATACGACTGACCAACCTTAATAGCGCCGGTGTATCACCTCAAAAACCAGCGCAATCCATCGAAAAAGCATTGTTATGGTGTAGTTTTGGTGTACATGGAAATGAAGCAGGAACAACTGAGAGTGCCATCAATATCATGTATCAATTGCTGACCAATCCCAAAGCAGAAGAATGGTTAAAAAATACCGTGATCATACTTGACCCAAGCCTTAACCCTGATGGATATGACAGATACGTGCATTTTTTGAAGAATGCTTCAGGAAATAACATCCATCCTGGTGCTATGGACCGCGAACATATGGAACCCTGGCCATCAGGACGATACAACCATTATATGTATGATCTCAACAGAGACTGGGCATGGCATACACAACAAGAGACCAAATCAAGGATCTTAGTCTATAATCAATGGCTGCCTCATGTGCACGCAGATTTTCATGAGATGGGATATAATTCTAATTATTTTTTCGCTCCGGCAGCAGAGCCAATGCATCAATATGTCACACCCTTTCAAAGAGAATTTCAACTTGAGATTGGTAAAAATCATGCCACTTATTTCGATAAAAACGGATGGTTGTACTGGACTCGGGAGCGGTTTGATCTACTTTATCCATCTTATGGAGATACCTATCCAAGCTACAGTGGCGCCATAGGCATGACCTATGAGCAAGCAGGTAATAGTTCATCGGGTAGGGCAATACTTTTAAGCAATGGAGACACATTGACCATTCAGGACAAAATCGATCATAATACAGCTGTCGGATTGTCCACTGTAGAAGTCGCTTCAAAAAATGCTGAAAGACTTATTAGCAATTTTAAAGCTTATTATAAACAGAGTGTACAGAACCCGGTCGGCAAATACAAAGGATATGTACTTAAAAAAAGTCCATCTATGTCCAGACTTGCTGCAATATTTGACAATAGTGGGATCAAATATGGTTTTGCTACTAAAAATTCAAATGCGAGTGCTTATCACTATCAGTCAAAAGCCATTAAGTCCTTTGAAATTTCAAGTGGTGACATGGTCATTTCTGCCAATCAATCACGATCATTATTACTTCAGGTATTGATGGAAGAAGAACCTATACTGTCAGATTCAGCAACTTATGACATCACTGCATGGGCATTACCTTTTGCTTACGGACTGGAATGTTATGCATTTTCATCTTTGCCCAAAATAGATGTTTCTGGATCGGTTGAGCCTATCAAGCCTGAGGTCAAAAAAAATTCCGCTCCTGTCTTTGCATATCAAATCCCCTGGAATGACCTCAGGTCAGCTCAGTTACTGGGACAATTGCACCAACATGGTTTTAAAGTGAGGATGGCGGTTGCTGAGTCACTTTTCCATGGTAAAAAAATAGAAAAAGGCACCATCATGGTCACCCGTGACGATAATAAAAGGAAAAATGATTTTGAAAGCGCCATAGAAAAACTGGCTGAAGAGTACAAAATCTTCGACTTTGTAAGACATTACACTGGATTTTCTGATAAAGGCGGAGATTTGGGTGGAGGAAATTATCAGATCATACAGTCACCAAAAGTACTTTCATTCTCAGGTAGGGGTATCAGTTCCAACTCTTGTGGTGAGATATGGCATTATTTTGATAAGACATTAAATTATCCTGTCAGTACCGTAGAATGGGATCGTTTTGACAGAATTAATTTTGCAGACTATAATACCATTATTCTCCCTGATGGTGGTTACTCCATCAATGATGACAAATATAAAAAACTTGATGAATGGACCAAAAACGGCGGAAGGCTCATCGTTATAGAAGGAGCAGTCCAGCAATTTTCGGGCAAAAAGGGTTTAAATTTTGAAACATTTGCTACCGATGATGATAAAAAAGCAGCTGAGTCACAGGATAGAAAACTGGATCTTGAAGCCAGATTAAATGACTTTGAAGGACTTGAGAGACGCAATATCAGCAAAGGAACAGCAGGTGCTATAGTAAAAAATAAAGTAGATGATAGCCATCCACTTGCTTATGGTCTTGGCAAAACCTATTATAGCCTAAAAACTTCTTCTGCCACATTTGCGTTGCAAAAAGGACTTTGGAATGTCATTCATGTGCCCAAAATTTATGATATTTTTGGATTTGTAGGACATAGTATGAAGCCAAGACTTGCTGAATCTGTTTCTTTTGCCGTACAATCCAATGGGTCAGGTCAGGCTATTTTTATGGTGGACAATCCACTATTCAGGGGATTTTGGGACAAGGGACTTCTGCTTTTTGCCAATGCTGTTTTTTTGAATGGATACATACCGCAAAATTATTGATCTGTATATGAAATGGCAAGAGATCATTTTTAAAATAGCTATTTTTAGTATTCAAGTTTCGGATAAATTTTTAAAAAGTTAGAACCAAAAGAATAAATATATAATGAAATTTAATTGTCAAACTTTTACATTGGCGGTATTTCTAATACTTTCTAATTTTGAGCTCACAGCCCAGGGGTGTGTGGCCATCAGGCAAATGTCCACTTGTACAGGTGGTGGATTAGCTTCCAATATTCTTCAGAAAGGCGAAGCCCAGATTGGGTTCAACTACAGATATTTTAAATCTTTCAGACATTATAGAGGTACTCACGAAGAAGCGGACAGGGTAGCCAATGGCACCGAAGTAATAAATTATTCAAATGGATTTGAATTTTCAATTAATTATGGATTAAGTCAAAGGATATATACAAATATTAATTTACCGTATGCTATCTATGAAAGATCTTCGCTCTACGAACATGGCCGAACTGAAAGACATAGTTCTTTTTCGAGAGGGTTGGCAGATATTAGGGTGGGTATTGGCTATTGGTTACTTAATCCGGAGCAATATAGCAAAGGTAATATAGCTTTTGGGATTGGACTAAAACTACCAACCGGATCTTTTAACGCCTCAGACATTTTTTATAATGTGGGCATTAATAAGACATCGGAAGTAAGACCTGTTGATCAGTCTATACAACCTGGTGACGGCGGCTTTGGTCCTTCAGTCGACATACAATTTTACAGAAAGATTTCATCAAAATTTTCCATATACGGTACTGGATTCTATTTATTTAGCCCGAAGGAAACCAATGGTGTCAGAACCTTCAGAGAAACTTTAAGTCCTTTATTGGCCAATGAATCAATCATGTCTGTAACAGATCAGTTTTCAGCGCGTATCGGGTTAAATTATGGGTTTAATCATACACTTGGTGTTGGACTCGGAGCAAGATATGAAGGCATTCCTGTAAATGACCTGATAGGTGGAAGTCAAGGATTCAGGCGACCAGGAAATATATTATCCGTTGAGCCTTCAATAAATTATATGAAGGGAAATGTATCGATAAGTTTCAGTGTTCCGATCGCTCTTCGCCGCGAAAGACCACAAAGTGTCACAGATTTGGCAACAGAAAAACAGACAGGCATGCCTCGCAATGGAGACTCGGCTTTTGCAGATTATTTGTTGAGTTTCGGTGTTTTCTACAGAATAAATAGTATGCCAAAAACAGACCATAAGTAATTAATCTGACTAGTATTCATAATGATCGGATTGCAAATATATTCGTATGAAGAGTTTTATAGAGATACCTGAAAATAACGATTTTACCCTTCATAATATACCTTTTGGGATATTTAGAAAAACCAACTCAGACTACCTGGCAGCATGTACACGTGTGGGCAATATAATAATTGATTTGCATCAATGTATGGAGGCAGGATTGTTTAGTAAAGTTACATTACCCCAAAATATTTTTAAATCTGACAAACTAAATCCCTTTATTGCTTTAGGAAAAAGCATCCCCAATACAGTCCGTAAAATACTTCAGGAGTCTTTAGATACAGGTGGAATGTTAGATCAGCTTTCACGTGAAAACAAACAGATCTTGATTCCGACCAATGAGATAGAAATGTTATTGCCCATTGAAATAGGCGATTACACAGATTTTTACTCCAGCCGCGAGCATGCTACCAATGTTGGTGTGATGTTCCGAGACCCTGCTAATGCATTGCTGCCCAATTGGCTGCATCTCCCGGTAGGATATCATGGCAGGGCGTCATCCATCGTAGTATCCGGTACAGATATCAAGCGACCAAGTGGTCAGACAATGCCTGATGGAGCTACACAGCCTGTCTTTGGCCCCACTAAACAATTGGACTTTGAGCTTGAAATGGCATTTGTAATCGGAAAAAACAGTGCCCTGGGAGAATCCATTTCGGTTGACAATGCTGAAGAATATATCTTTGGGCTTATGCTCTTCAATGACTGGTCGGCACGCGATATACAGAAATGGGAGTACGTACCTTTGGGTCCATTCCTGGCAAAAAATTTTGCTTCCACGCTATCTCCCTGGATTGTCACTCTCGAAGCTCTGAAGATTTTCAGGACTGCCGGACCTGAGCAAAATCCAACACCACTACCTTATCTGCAATCCAAAGGACCAAAAAACTATGACATCCATCTGACTGTTGATATCAATACGGAATATGGAGAATCACAAAGAGTCTCAGAGTCAAATTTTAAATATATGTACTGGAATATGTGTCAACAATTGGCCCACCACACTGTCAATGGCTGTAATGTCAGGGTTGGTGATCTTATGGCTTCCGGTACGATCAGTGGACCGACCCCGGATTCATATGGATCTATGCTCGAAATCTGCTGGAAAGGAACAAAACCCATCGAAATGCCGGACGGGACCCAGCGAAGATTTATCAATGATGGCGATACCGTCGTCATGCGCGGATGGTGCGAAAAGGATGGCATACGCATAGGCTTTGGAGCATGTGATGGTAAAATTGAAAAATAGACAATTCTCCTAAGAATAGAAAATTAAGGTGGGGATAACAAATTACACATTATCTTGTTTTAAAATATTAACTTCATACCTTTGTGCAGTTTTTCTAAAAATATCATTTTGAAAGTCAGATTTTTATACCTTATCCTATTATTTTCCTTATGCACAGGTGCGATTACAGCATCAAATCCTGATAAAAAGCTTAATGCACTTCGTATCAATGAAGCTATAAAGATGGATGGTGTGCTGGATGAGGAAGTCTGGAAAAATGCTCAAGTAGCTACAGATTTTATTCAAACTGAACCAACACCGGGTTTGTCTGCAACATTTGTAACAGAGGCCTTTTTTTTATATGACAACAATGCGGTGTATATCGGTGCCCGAATGTTTGATCCTGAATCGCAAAAAATCCTGAAAGAATTGTCACTAAGAGATCAAATGGGCAATGCGGACTATTTCGGTGTATTTTTTGATACATATAAAAGTGGTATCAACGGGTTCAATTTTTTTGTTACTGCTTCAGGTGTACAAAAAGAAGGAGTAGTAACCAATCATAAGGATGATAGCAACTGGAATGCTGTCTGGGAAAGCGCTGTCTCTCAGGATGCTAAAGGATGGTATGTGGAGATCAAAATCCCTTATTCATCACTGAGGTTCCCATCTGTTGATATTCAAGAATGGAATGTACAGTTTGCAAGAGAGATACGCAGATTTCGTGAGACATCCTACTGGTCTCCCATTGATCCTACCGTCTCAGGATGGGTACAACAATCCGGTTCTGTCACCGGCATCAATAATATCAAATCACCGGTTAGATTGTCCCTTACACCTTATTTGTCAGGGTATGTCAATACTACTTATGATCCTGGTTCAAACCAAAAGAAATTGTCCTCAGGGACTGCTTATAGTGCAGGACTCGATCTGAAATACGGGATCAATGATGCATTTACTTTGGATATGACATTGATTCCTGATTTTGGTCAGGTCATTTCAGACAGACAGGTGCTCAACCTGAGTCCGTTTGAAGTTTTTTTTGAAGACAACAGACAGTTTTTTACAGAAGGCACAGAGCTGTTTAACAGAGGAAGACTATTTTATTCCAGAAGAATCGGAGGAAGACCTATACATTATAACCAAGTGAACTCTCAGCTAAAAGAAGGAGAAACTATCGTCAATAATCCGGAAACGAGTCAGCTTTTTAATGCAACGAAGGTCTCAGGGCGCACTTCAAATGGACTGGGTATCGGAGCTTTTAATGCATTGGTGAGTGAAGAATTTGCTCTCATCCGATCCAATGATGGCGTAGAAAGGCAGATAAAAACCAATCCTATGACCAACTACAACGTTTTTGTATTGGATCAGAATCTAAAAAATAACTCTTATGTAAGTTTGGTCAATACCAATGTATATCGGTTAGGAAGTGATTATGATGCTAATGTCACAGGTGGATTTTTTAATATCAGGAGCGCTAATCAGAAATACATGGTAGGTGGTTCAGGAGTATTAGCTAATCAAATTTACTCCACTGGAACTGAAAGAGGTTTTACATACAATCTGGAACTTGGAAAAATAAGTGGCAACTGGACTTATAGTTTTACGCACGGTGTAGAATCTGAAAAATATAATCCCAATGATCTTGGTTTTCTGTATAGTCCCAATGAAGTATTCTATAATATGGAAGGTCAATACGCACAATACAAACCAAAAAATGAAAAACTTCAACTATATGAAATAGGAGCTAATACTACATATTCCAGATTATACAAACCTTCTGTTTTCAGTGATTTTTATACAATTATCAGAAGCTTCTTCTTGTTTAAAAGCAGAAATGCATTTGGAATCAATGCCAGAATAGAGCCATTTGAAACGCGCGATTATTTTGAACCAAGAACAGTTGATTTTTCAAAGTACGTATCCTGGACTCCCAATTATATGCTCGGAGGATTTATTTCTACGGATTATCGCAAGCCTTTTGCTTTTGATATCAATGCTAATTATCGATATTTTGATGCTGAGCACAGGAGAAATTTTTCATCAAGTTTTAGTCCCAGGTTCAGGTTTAGTGACAGAATGTCTGTTTTTATGAACATGGCCTTGTCCCTTATCCGTTTTGAACCGGGTTATGTTAATAAAAATATTGATAGCAGGCCTATTGAAGGTCTTGGATCCAATGATATTCTGGTAGGTCATAGGAACAGGACCATCATGGAAAACTCACTCACCGGCAGATATATTTTTAATAGTGTCATGGGGATCAATGTCCGAATCAGACACTATTGGGATAAGGTCAGGTATCAGGAATTTGGTGCCCTCAATGATAAAGGATATCCGGATATCATCACCTACAATGGGTTAAATGAAAAAGCAGAACCAATCTTCGACAGAAATGTCAATATATTTAATGTAGATCTTCAGTACAACTGGCGATTTGCTCCCGGCAGCGACATCATCTTTGTATGGAAAAATCAGATCTTCAACAATGACAAAGAGTATCAAAGAGACTATTTCTCCAATCTCGGAGGACTTTTTGACTCATTGCAGACCAATAGCTTTTCTGTAAGAGTGCTTTATTTTCTGGATTACCTGCAGGTGTTTCCCCGTAAGGAAGTATGAAAAAATTTGATCATATCAATATCCGAAATGCTTCTTTTTCAGTTACACTGATTTTCTTTGTCCACATTGCTGTAGGTCAGGTAGCTGATGATGATTCTTTGAAAATTGAAAACTTAAAAAAGCAATCATTCACAAATTATATTTTCCCTGCCACTTGTGTTTCTTATGGTATCACAAGTATGTTTGTACCATCTATTCGGGATATCGACTTTGACATACGTGACAATCAATCCGGATATCAGGAGACTACAGCAGATGATTATCTTATTTATGCTCCACTAGTTAGTAACCTTGCTTTGAGTTGGGGAGGAGTACTTTCAAAAAACAGGTTGCGGGACAAGGCGCTGATTTATCTTATGTCTACCGGACTGAATGCTGTTTTAGTATACCCGACAAAAAAAATTACTTCCAGAGCCCGTCCTGACAATAGTGATTTTCACTCTTTTCCTTCCGGACATACTTCCAATGCCTTTGTAGGAGCAGAATTTTTCTGGCAAGAGTATAAAGACAAATCCAAATTATTAGCTTCGTCGGGTTATATTATTGCTGCTACTACAGGATATCTGAGGATACGAAATAACAAACACTGGTTGAGCGATGTTGTCGCTGGTGCAGGAACAGGTATTTTATCTACCAGATTGGTATATCATTTTTATCCAAAAATATCGAAAATATTATTTGCTGATTCTGATAAAGTGGTTTTACTTCCTTTTTCTGCTTATGATGCAAAAGGAGTCACTTTGTTTGTAGGGTTATAGAGATCATGATCCATGATGGTAAAGACCTTCCATAATTCTACTTTGTTAAATTTAATAATCAGATAATCAGTATATTGTAAATATTTTGTATATTTGTATTGTTGTTTTTTACCTGTCAAATATTCCTTACCTTTAGGAACGGCAGTAACAAAAACGACTTTTTAAGAACACAAAAAACACCCTTTATGAAATTTTTCAGGTCGTCAAGGATGGCGATCTTTGGACGCATGTCATTGATTATCAATCAGTTTTCAAATTAAAGACCATTGACCTTTGCGAAAATTCCGTCAAATATCTTGAAGGTTTGTTCTGTGCAGAACGTTCCAAACGCAATATCGAACGAATGGTGGAGAAGTCAAAAGCACAATATCAATCTCAACAACACTTTATCACAGACTCACCCTGAGTGCTTCGCAACTCATGATGGACGTTGCTAAAAAAGTAAATTCAGATTTAGGAGATACAAAGCTTCAAGCTTTAAACATTGATGAAAATAGTAATAAAAAATCAGGTAAACACTCTGTTGGAGTTTCCAGACAATACAATGGAAATGAGGGTAAGATCGAAAATTCACAAACGGGGGTATTTGCTTCCTTAGGAAGCGGAGAAAAAGTAAGTTTGGTTAATGCTCGTTTATATCTTCCAAAGGAGTGGACAGATGATGAGAAAAGATGCATTAAGGCAGGTGTGCCAAAGAAAGATATTAAATATGCTACTAAGGTGCAACTTGCCATAGATCTGATTGAAGAATTGGACAACAATGGGATAGAATACGGATGGATAGGCGCAGATTCGCTGTATGGTCAGGGGTATGAATTTGCAAATACACTTGACAAAAAAGGAAAGAAGTTTGTACTTGACGTAAAAACGAATCAACATATTTACCTTACAGAACCGGAAGTGTTGGTTGAAAAGCGAGTGACAAAAAAGGGTAAACAGATCGTTAAACTAACCAATGAACAAAAGTCAATAAAAGTAGAAGATTATTATAAAACATTGATTAAGAATGATTTCACCCAAGTCGAATGGCGCAAAGGTACGAAAGGTTGGCTGAAGGCCTTGTTCCATATCCAAACAGTATGGGTCTGGGATAGTAAATCGGAAAAAACTCATAAAAGGACATTGATCATAAGAAAGGATAGTAACAAAATAAAATTCTCGGTGAGTAACTTTACAATAGGGAAAAAAGCATTGAAGAATTAGCTTACATGCAAGGTCAGAGATATTGGATTGAGCGATCGTTTCAAGATAATATAGGAGAGTTAGGAATGGCCGACTATCAGGTGAGAAAATACAATTCATGGTATCACCACATGGCATTAGTGATGATGGCCATGCATTTTATTCTCAAAAAGCGGCAGGGAAAAAGGAAGGAATACCACTACTATCAGCAAGAGATGTCAGGCTGCAGACTATTGCTTTACTCCTGTCTCAAGGTGTAAGCATGGAAGATGAAATAATACAGATGCTCCACAGGCACATACAGCGAGAAAAGGATATTCAACGGCACTTTAAAAATAATCAAACTGATAACCTGTATGAAGATTTTCCTGATAATTCCTAAGTTGACAAAGTAGAAATAAAAGAAAAATAATAATTCATATCCAGTTTATGCTTAGTTCAAATTCTATCCTTAAATTGCTCCACAATTAAGCATTACATCTGCATGAGAAATTTATCTGTACTACTTTTCATTTGTCTGAGTGTTGAATTATACTCTCAGCATTGGAGCAAAACCATTCCATTTCAATGGGACGGAAGTCAGGAAAAGGTCATTATACAGACAATAGATCTTAGCGGTCTCTTTGTAGGAGACTTTATAGGAGTATCTTTTTATCTGGAAGGGAAGGATGTCAGCCCACTTACCATTCAGGCATCCTTTACGACAAAAAAATTGTATCGACAGGTTTTGCCATTTGGAGACGACCCTGATCAGAAAAACAGATTTGTGAGCGAACTTTTATACCTGAAGCCGGATGAAGCGGGAAAGTGTCTTTTACAATTGACATTGTCTGAACATATAAGTGCTCATGTAACAGGGGCCATCAGAGTGTTTGTCCCGCAAATGGAAGCTTCTATCAATGAGCACATCATAAAAAAGGCAAGCCCAAGACACTTTGTGTGCCCGTGCCCACAACCAGATTATGTGCCCAGGACTTCATGGGGAGTAGGATTCAGATTGAATGGAGATATATTTATTGGACCACCTGTATATACTAAAGTAACCCACCTTATAGTCCATCATAGTGCCGGGACTAATGTCAGTAATAACTGGGCCGGAGTAGTTGCCGCTATCTTTGATTTTCATGTCAATACCAATAAATGGTCAGATGTAGGTTACAACTGGCTAATTGACCCTAATGGTGTGATCTATGAAGGAAGAGGAGGCGGAGACAACGTACGAGGTGCGCACATGTGTGGGTATAATAATAATTCCATGGCAGCATGTCTGCTTGGAAATTTTGAAGTAGCACAACCCACCGATGCTATGGTCGCTGCCCTTACCAGATTATTCTCCTGGAAAGCATGTAAAGAAAACATCACTCCGGAAGGTAGTTCTGCAATAGTGTCGCATACTGGATTTATGCAGCATATATCCGGACATCAGGACGGATGTAGCCCCAACTATACACAATGTCCGGGACAAAATCTCTATGTCAAACTACCCGGACTGCGCACAACGACAAAAAAATATATTGACGAAACCTGCTCATCTATATCTGCGTCAGATGATATATTCATAAATCGTACCATTAAAATAATACCCAATCCGGCTGGAGACAATATAAGTATTAAAAATGATAATGATTCGGTAATTGAGCAATTAAAAATAACAGATATCACTGGACGCATAATAATTAGTCCGACCCCATCATCACATGTTATAGACATATCAGCTTTGAAACCGGGAACATATACTTTGATGGCGGTCACTAATTCAAGACTTAAAGTTGGAAAATTTGTTAAAATCTAAATAGAACATTTTATTTCTTAGTACCATATATTTGGGTGTAATTTTGAATATTTTCTGATTTACACATTTTAGCAAAGAAAATGCGACATCGCTTTGAATACAAGCAATTTTAATGTTGTTAATCCGATTGTGCATGCGAACAGTTATGCTGTGCACGTGAACAAATATAAAATATTTGTAAAAATATTTTTCATTTAATTCAAACATTATTACATTTGACGCAGCATTTTGTGTTAACGTTACGTTAAGTAGTGTAGGCGACAACAGGAAGTGACTCTTTAATTTTTGTAATTGATTAGAAGTCAATTAATTGTATTTTGTAAAATCTTTTTAATCATCAAATATTAACAATTAAAATTCATTAAAGCATGACAAAACTTTTTATGCAAAATTTGGCGGACAAAGTTTTTCGTTTTGATAAAGCGAAAACTTTTGTTTCATGTCTGATGATGGTGATGGCAACATTGAGTATCAACGCTCAGATGGTATCAGGTACTATCACATCAGACAAAGATGGCTCTCCATTGATCGGAGCGTCAGTACTCGAAAAAGGTACTTCAAATGGTACCATCACGGATGTAGACGGTAATTTCAGTCTGAAACTGACCAAGACACCAGCTGTACTTGAGGTTTCTTACATTGGTTTTACCACTCAGGATATCAATGTTACAGGTACTGAGTCAGGACTTACAGTATCATTGACTGAAGGTACAGCCTTAGAAGAAGTCGTAGTGACAGCCTTTGGTATGAACAGAGCGAAAAAAGCACTTCCATTTTCCGTAACCCAGTTGGGTGGAGAAAAATTTCAGGAGGTAAGAACAGCCAATGTAGGTAACGCACTTACCGGTAAGATTGCAGGTGTTAGCGTCGCACCACCAGCTTCAGGAGCTGCAGGATCTACCAGAGTGGTGATTCGTGGTGGGTCTAATTTAGGTGGAAATGACCAGCCTCTTTACGTCATCAATGGAGTGCCAATGGAAAGCGGCAACTTTGGTCAGGCAGGACTTTGGGGTGGTAATGATGGTGGTGACGGATTGTCAGCAATCAATCCTGATGATATTGAGAGTATGTCTGTTCTAAAAGGAAATACCGCAGCAGCACTCTATGGTGCAAGAGCAGCAAATGGTGTGATACTCATAACCACAAAATCCGGTAAAGCCAGAAAAGGTATGGGCATCCAGTTCAATTCCAATATTACAACGGATAAGGCAATAGACAGGACTGATTTCCAAAATCAATATGGACAAGGTATCGATGGTAAAAAACCAACAACACAAATGGAAGCTTTAGATAACTCCAGCTTTGCTTGGGGTTCAAAATTTGACGGTAGCCAGGTAGTGCAGTTTGATGGAAAAACCAGACCGTACTCCCACCTTGGTGAAAACATCAATGATTTCTACAGAACTGGGGCTACTTACAACAATTCTTTGGCATTCAGTGGCGGTAATGAAACAGGTACATATCGTCTGGCCCTATCTGATTTGAGCAATTCTGACATCATGCCCAATGCAAGTTTCAGAAGACATACTGCCAATCTGAGTATCAATAGTCAGATGAAAAAGTTAACACTGAACTTAACCACTCAATATACATTCCAAAATGTCAAAAACAGACCAAGACTTTCAGATTCTCCGGGTAATGCAAACTTTACTGTAACCACCAAAGCGGGTAATATACCTTACAGCGTAATAAAAGGAGAAACGGACAAGTTTGGTGCTCTTGCTGATGGAACAGAACTAAGATATCAAGGTAATACTTTTGCAACAAACCCTTATTGGGCTGCATATCAGTTCTTCAGAAGCGATATAACCAACAGGTTGCTCGGAAATGCATCTGCAAGATATGATCTCACTGACTGGTTGTATGTGATGGGTAGAGTAGGTACAGATCTTACCAACAGGGATGCTGCAAGCAGCGAAGCATACGGTACAGCATACAAAGCACGAGGAGATTATAATGAGAGTTTCCAAAATGTAAGACAAGACAATTTTGACATCTTCGTAGGTGGTGAGAAAAAGTTTGGATTGATTTCTCTGGATTATATGGCTGGAGGGACCAAATCAAGAACATATAATGAAACAAAAGGTGGCGGTGGAAACAACCTGGTAGTACCATTCGTCCATAGTGTAAGAAATGTGGAAGCCCCAACCGTTAATTATGGATACAGCGCATTTGGTACAAACTCTATTTTTGGACAAGCCAATATTGGATACAATTCATGGTTATATTTAAATCTTACCGGTCGTCAGGATCAGTTCTCTACACTTCCTAAAGAAAACAATACTTTATTCTACCCATCTGCTGGTGTGAGTGCAATATTGTCAGAAGCAGTGAAGCTACCTTCATTATTTTCTTTTGCAAAGGTAAGAGCCTCATGGGCGCAGGTAGGTGGTGGTGCACCTAATCCCTATGCACTTGGACTTACTTACAATTTAGTAGGAACAGGTCATGATGGTGCTAACCTGGCACAAATTTCTCAAGGCTCAATTCCAAACCAGGGGCTTAAACCTTACACATCCACTGAGTTAGAGATCGGAGCGGATATGAGGTTTTTAGATAACAGATTCGGATTGGATATTGCCTACTACAGCAGAAAGACTACAGATGACATCCTTGCAGCAGGTATTTCAGCTACTTCAGGATTTGGAAGCACTTTGGTCAATATCGGGGAGCTATCCAATAAAGGAGTTGAATTATTACTATCTGCAAACATCATCAGAAATGATAACTTTACCTGGGATGCATCTCTTAACTTTGCAAATAACATAAGCAAAGCCATTAATTTAGGAAAAAATGCAAAAGGTGAAGACATTCAATTGATCAATTTGGAAGAATCCAGAGTCCGTCAGGGCGAAAGAGTCAGAAATATAGTAGGACAACCGATCGGAACACTTGTAGGATGGAAACACAGAACTAATGCTCAGGGTGTAAAAGTATATGATGAAAACGGATATCCTGTAAAAAGTGCTGATGTTGAAATCCTTGGTACAGGTATACATCCAACTTCAGCCGGTCTATCCAATTCATTCAGTTATAAAGGTTTCAACCTTTCTTTCCTGATCGATATGCGTGCAGGAGGTAAAATATTTTCAGGAACTAACTGGTTGGCTTACAGATGGGGTCTGCATCAGGAAACATTGGAAGGAAGAGATGGCACTCTGAAAGTGAGTGGAGTATTAGCTGATGGTACTACTCCTATCAATGTGACCATACCTGCTGATAAAGTAGATAACTATTGGTCAAGATATTCAGATATCACTGAGTACCTTACTTATGATGCTTCTTATGGTAAATTGAGAGAATTATCATTTGGTTACAGAATACCGGCAAGTGTATTGTCAAAAACTCCATTTGAGTCGTTATCACTTTCGATAGTAGGTCGTAACCTGGCACTTTTATGGTCAAATGTTCCAAACATTGATCCTGAATCTGCTTATAATTCATCAGGTGCAGCTCAGGGTCTTGAATTTTTTGCAATGCCATTGACAAGAAACTTTGGTATCAATCTTCAGGCCAATTTTTAAGACATATTATTTAATGTATAAAATAAAAAAAGACAATATGAAAAGTATATTTTTAAAGTTTTGCATGATTGCTTCGTTTATAGTTATGGTTGATTCATGCAGCAAAGATGCACTGGCCGACCTGAACGTCGATCCAAACGCAGTAACAGATATTGATATGCAGTATTTATTCACATTGGGTACACTCAGAGTAGGTGGTGAATATGAAAATACAAGGGCATTGATGCTATATGCAGCACCTATGATTCAGCACACAGCTTCTACAGCAGGTTATTTCAGTGGTGATAAATATTTTTACAATTCAGGATATAGTGGCGCCTACATGGAAAGACAATTTACGGATGTGATAAGATTGCTTTCTCAGGTTATTTCCAAAACAAACGGTGATGCAAAACAAGCGAACCTGAATGCTGCGGCCACTCTTGTGAGATCATTCAATATGCACAGAATGACAGACTTGTATGGAGATATTCCTTATACTCAGGCCGGATATGGATTGGAAAATCAGGAAAACTGGTTTCCTAAGTATGAGAATCAAAAAGATGTCTATACAGCCCTTGTAAAAGATGTAAAAGCCGCACGTGACAAATTAAACGCAGCTGGTGGAAGCCTTGGAAAACAAGACCCTATCTATGGTGGTGATATAGCAAAATGGAAAAAATTTGCCAATTCACTTTTAATGCGTATCGGTATGCGTATGCAAAAGAAAGATGAAGCAACCGGGAAGGCAGTTTTTACTGAAGCTTTTACTTCCGGTGGAATTACATCCAATGCAGATAATGGAACCATCAAGTATCTTGCTGGTCCTCAGGGAGTCAACAGAAATGGTTTGAATGACGGATACTGGAATACTTATAAATATTCAAATGACTGTAAACTAAGCAAAACATTTGTTGACTGGATGGTAACTAACAAAGATCCAAGATTGATGATTGTATCAGGTGGAACAGGCACTCCAGCAGACGATAAGACATGGAATGTAGATCCTGCTGCTCAAAAAGGTATGCCAAATGGATATACATCTGCTAACATCAAACCAGTGCTTTCTGCTGCAGATGCTGCTGCATTTGACAAAGATGGTAATAGAATCTTTTCAATGCTAAATCTTAAATATCTTGATTGGCAGGATCCTTATATCTTAATCACTGCTGCAGAGACTGAATTATTGTGTGCAGAGGCTGCAGTAAGAGGATGGATCACTACAAACGCTGAAACTCACTTCAACAATGGTGTCACTGCTGCTATCAACCAATGGACGGCTTTTGATCCATCATTTGCCAGATCGGCTGCAGATGTGACAACTTACATCTCCGGAAGAAAGTTTGCTGCGGCCAATACTGCCGACAGATTAAAATTGATTAGTGAAGAATATTGGGCAGCTACCTGGCTCGATGATATCGAAGCATGGAGCAACTGGAGAAGAACCGGTATTCCTGCATTGGTGCCTACAAAAGATCCAAACAGAGAAGAAGCTAATGAAATCCCTAGAAGACTCAGATACTGGGAAAGTGAAGCAGGTTCAAATCCAGCCAACTACAAAACCGCAGTAGACAGAATGGGTGGAGATAAGTTCATGACCAAAATGTGGTGGGATGGTGGTAATTAATCCACAACCTGTACATTAGTTAATATTATAAAGCCGGGCAATATTGTCCGGCTTTTTACTTTTAAGAAATTCCAATTTTTTAATTACCTTTGTACTTAAGAATCTTGAGATGATAATTTCATTTAAATGGCTATCATGCTGCATTGTTTTCATCCTGTACTTTAGCAGCAGTATTTTCCATCATATCGAAGGACAAAAATCATTTACTACCCTTACTCCTGCCCAATCAGGAATAATTTTCGAAAATACCTTACCCGAGACTCCTGATGCCAATATCATCACCTACGAATATTTTTACAATGGCGGAGGTGTTGCAGCCGGAGATTTCAACAATGACGGACTTGGGGACCTTTATTTTACGGCAAATTTGGCTGAAAATAAGTTATTTTTAAACCTGGGCAATTTCAAATTTAAGGATATCACAAAATCTTCAGGCGCTGGTGGGAAAAGAGGTTGGAAGACAGGAGTTTCTGTGGCTGATGTCAATGGTGATGGATTTTTGGATATATATGTTTGTTATTCCGGTGATGTGGACCCTCAGCACAGGCACAATCAGCTTTTTATCAACAATGGCAATCTCACCTTCACAGACAAATCAGCGCAGATGGGAGTGAATGATAGCGGACACACCACTCATGCTGCTTTTTTTGATATGGATCGCGATGGCGATTTGGATTTGTACGTCCTGAATCACAATATCAAAAATCTCAGAAACTTTGATGCCGCATTTGTCAAAAAGATGGTTGATCCGGATGCAGGCGATAGACTCTATGAAAATGTAAACGGAAAGTTTGTCAACATAACTCAAAAAGCCGGTATCATCTCCAATCCGCTTGGGTATGGACTGGGTGTCAATATTGCAGACATCAATAATGATGGCTGGCCGGATATTTATGTGACCAACGACTATGTCGAAGAGGACTATCTCTATTTGAACAATCAAAACAGTACATTTAAAGAGTGTCTGAAGGAGCAGATCAGCCATATATCCAATTTTTCTATGGGTGTGGATATTGCTGATATCAACAATGATGGCTGGCAGGATATCTTTACCTTGGATATGCTGCCTGAAGACAATATCAGACAAAAACTGCTCTATGCGCCTGACAATTATGAGCTATATAATAATATGGTACAAAATGGATTTCACCACCAACTTATGCGCAATATGTTGCAGATCAATAATGGTAATGGAACATTCAGCGAAGTGGGTCAGGTCGCTGGAATATCCAATACGGATTGGTCATGGTCAGCTTTATTTGCGGATTTTAATAATGACGGGCTCAAAGATTTATATGTGACCAATGGTTACGGAAGAGACATGATCAACAGGGATTTTATGAAGTTCTACGCATCCGAAAGGCTCAAACACCTGCAGGGAAAGACCGATACCAAAATGTTTAAGATGTTACAGACGATCAGATCTACTCCTTTAAGAAATTATATCTACGAAAATACCGGAAATTATACTTTTAAAGACAGATCAGTGGATTGGGGATTTGAGAAGCCTGATTTTTCGCATGGAGCGATCTATGCAGACCTGGACAATGATGGAGATCTGGATATCGTTGACAATAAGATGAATGCTCCGGCCGGAGTATATAGAAATAATTGTATAGAACAAAAGAAGGGTAATCAGTTTCTAAAAATAGCACTGATTGCCTCAGATAAAAATTCCCAAGCTATTGGTGCAAGGGTCACGATCTTTACTCCATCGGGCATCTTGATGCAGGAGAATTATCCGGTTCATGGTTTTCAGTCTTCCATGGCGGTGCCATTGCATTTTGGATTGAAAAGTGATAACATTGATTCCATCTCAGTGAGGTGGCCAGATGGAAATGTCCAATCACTCTATGACCTAAAAGGCCAAATTAATACAACTATTGTTATCAAAAAAATCAGTGGAAGAGTAGAAAAAATCGGGCAAAAAAACATGGATCCTATTTTTATAACTGACGATACAGCAATACCTTACATACATGGAGAATTAGCCAAAAATGACTTTAAGGTACAACCTCTGATGCCCGATATGATATCTTACAACGGTCCAAAAATGGCAATTGGCGATACCAATAAAGACAATCTGCAGGATATTTATTTTTGTGGTTCATCAGGAAAGGCTGGTGTCATGATGACTCAGAAAGGAGACGGGACATTTGCAGCCATATCTCAGCCGGACTTCAATACTGATGCCAGGTATGAAGATACCGATGCTGTATTTTTTGATGCGGATGGCGATGGTGACCTGGATTTGTATGTCGTCTCAGGAGGATTTTATGGAGGAGCATCTGATGAATTGCTCCAGGACAGATTTTATCTGAATGCTGGTGGCACTTTTTTTGCAAAACCAAGCCGAGTTCCTAAGGAAAATCACTCAGGTAGTGTTGCGATTCCAATGGATTTTGATGGGGACGGTGACCTGGATATATTTGTTGGCGGAAGAGTCGTACCGGGTAAGTTTCCGTTATCACCCGGAAGTTTATTATTGGTCAATGACGGTAAAGGTAACTTCACTGATGGAACCCAGCAGTATGCACCTGCTTTCAAGGAATTGGGAATGGTCACTGATGCCAAATGGGAAGATATCAATAAAGATGGTAAAAAAGAATTGATAGTAAGTGGTGATTGGATGCGATTGGAGGTTTTTTCTGTGGCCAATAACACTTTCAAAAAAGTCACTGAACAATATTTTGACAAATCATACTACGGTTGGTGGAAAACCATCGCACTGGCAGACATAGATAAAGATGGTGATCTGGATATCATTGCCGGCAATTGGGGCAGCAATGCTCAATTTAAACCTTCAGATAAAGAACCTATGGAGTTGTACTATGATGATTTTGATAAAAATGGATACTTAGACCCTATATTGAGTTATTATATACAGAGTAAATCACATCCTATGGCATCACGGGATGAGATGACTGATCAGATTGTTGGGTTAAGACAACGGTTTGTCACTTATGATGCGTATAGCAAGGCTTCGCTGGAAGATATTTTTTCGAAAGAACAGATTGAAAAATCACCAAAACTGACGGCCAATCATATGTCCACATCTCTGTTTTTGAATGATGGAGGAAATTTCAGATATACCCGACTGCCGGTTGAAGCCAATTTTTCACCTGTGTACAGCATAGTCAGTGAAGATTTTAACGGAGATGGACATATTGATGTTTTATTGGCTGGAAATGTAGAGCAAACCCGGATAAAGATAGGAAGAACAGACGCCAATATGGGTTGCCTGCTGGTAGGTGATTCGAAAGGCAATTTCAAATATATTCCACAGTTGCAATCCGGACTAAGCATCAAAGGTTGTGTCAGAAGTCTTGAAGTGATGACCGATGGAAAAAAAGAAAAGTTTATAGTTTCCGGCATCAATTCAGGGAAGGCATTGAAAATCACTTGGAAAAAATGAAAACAACACACTTAAGATTCATTATCTCAATCATTGCTTATTTAAATATAAGTTTGGTTTTTTGCCAAACTAAAAAGATAAAGCCTGCGGTAGAATATGTAACTACACTGAAAAATATCACAAATGTCATGGTCAATGATGTCACATCTCCTGTGGCTGCTGCCAGATATTATGGATATATCACACTTACGGCATATGAAGTACTTTCCGTATCAAACGCTTTGGATTATCCATCTATGTCTACGGTACTGAAGTTCCCGGAAATAAAGATTTCTGATGCAGTGGATATAAAAAAAATCGATCCAGCAATGGCTGTAAACCTTGCAATACTGAAGGCCGCTGAAAAATTACTTCCCTCAGGCCCTACACTTTCGGGTCAAATAAGTCAATATATAGAGAACTATCATGTACCTACAGGAAAATCAGAAACAGGAAAACATTCTGTGGCACTTGCAGGTGAAGTTGCCGACCATATCGTCAGATGGGCACGCACAGATGGTTTTCAACAATTAAATAACCTGGAAAGATATACTCCAAAATCTGATCCGGGTAACTGGAAACCCACCGCACCGGCATTTATGGCTCCTATAGAACCGCAATGGAGAACCATCAGACCATTTCTTATGGATTCAGCACAACAGTTCAAACCTAAGTTACCTGCTCCTTACAGCACAGAAAAAAACAGTTCATTTTATCAGCAAATGCTGGAAACGTATGAAGTAGGTAACAGAGCTGATAAAAAAGAGCAGGAAATAGCCATGTTTTGGGATTGTAATCCGTTTGCCGTGCAGCAGATAGGTCATGTGGAGTTTGGAATAAAAAAGATATCGCCTGGTGGACATTGGATAGGTATCACGGGGATTGCAAGTAAAAAGAAGAACATGGACCTCGGCCAAACTGTGCTCACACACGCTATCATCGGAATCACAATGCATGACGCTTTTATAGCTTGTTGGGACGAAAAATACAGGAGTGATCGGGTAAGGCCTGAGACAGCTATCAATCTTTTGCTGGATCCAAGATGGCGGCCATTACTTCAGACACCACCATTTCCTGAGTATGTTTCGGGACACTCGGTGGTTTCATCGGCAAGTGCACAGGTGTTGACAGCTATCTTTGGTCCAAAACTTTCATTCACTGATGATACTGAAATAGAATTTGGACTTTCAAAAAGAAAGTTCAGATCATTTATACAGGCAGCGGAGGAAGCATCCATCTCCAGACTTTATGGCGGTATACATTACAGGGACGGCATTGATCAGGGAGTTTGGCAGGGAAAAGAAGTGGGTAAGTTGTCCATATCAAAACTAAAGAAATACTATCAACTCATCAGCAGGCAAAAACAATAACAGTTAGAATTGGTAGTTTTATCCTAAATTTTGAATTTTTTCGCTCGGCTCCACCTCCGCTTCATTATACAGATCTCCTACGGTAAACTCATTACTCTTTCGCAATAAGTGTCATCATTTACTACCCTTTTTTACCTCCAACTATTGGGCTTCCTAATTCTACTTTGTCATCTTCAAAAATCTAAGTCAATTACACTTTCATCAAAATTTAATCAACCGGAAACCTGATAATTTTTGATAGTTAAAGATTCCTAATAATGGCGACAGAATTATTTTAATAATAAAGACATGTGTATCATCGTCTTTAGAAAAATAAATTCTCGTCGGTATAAATGTATGGGTAAATTAGGGTCACAACTGTTGGGTTAACCCAACAGTTTTCCAATCAATCGGAATGTCCGTATAATTTGACAAAGTAGAACTAATCCAATGCTCACTAATCCAATGCTCACTAACACACAAGGTAAGCCTTTTATGATATTTCTGTCCGTACAGTCATTGTTTTGTCGCTCCGATTTACATCGGTCTTCTTTTGGCTTCCTTTAGATTCCACTTCAGAGTGGACACCCTTGCCTTTGACTAACACTTCCCATTGACTGGCGTATTCGGGACTTTAACCCTATAGTGTAATGGTATGCTTAGCGCATATAAAGAAAAGCGAAGGTTAAATGTTTTTAACCTTCGCTTTTCTTTATACACAATTTTGATTTACCCTTTACATATCAAAACTAAACCACTTGATGACGAAATTCAATACAGGGTTATGTGAATATTATCTTACAAACACGGGCCATTTCAATCTTTTATTGACATTATCGCCAATGGCTCTACCCAACTGTAAGCCCTTGCTATTGTCCATAGGGTAATGGATGCCCCCATAGAGGCGACTATTGGCACATTCTTCAGCCATCACATCAAAATTGGAGAAGCTTCTGGCAAAAAATCCATATTTTAGCTGACTATAATCTGTAAACTGGAAATTGCCATCTCCTTTGGTAAACATCGCAGCCAATATTCTGGAACCGGCACCCATCTCACATGAATGACCTGATGTATATGCCGGAAATGGAGGTGTACCAAGCAATGTTTTCCATGCGGGATCGATATGTCTGTTGATATATGTAACCGGTCTCAAAAGCACATGATCATATTTTCCCTTCCAGCAAGCAATAAAGGCATCGTTTTCTGCAATTCCAAGTCTTGCAATAGCGACACTCGTTTTTGCAAGAGTTGCTTTTTCTTCAAATAGTATTTGTGTCAGGATATTAAAAGTATGCCCGGCAGGTGTACAAGTGGCAAAAGGATCATCAGACCAGTATTTGGCTATTTCAACCTGTTCTGTGGTATTGTTTTTGACCTGATTGTAAGTAGCTATTGCTTCTCTATAAAACTCAGAGTCTTTTGATTCTGAAAAAACAACAGGCATGGGCACTTTTGTTTTTTCAACATTGACATCCATGAAAGGTCTGTTATTTCCCCATCTTGGACAAAGTGGGTCTTTGACACTTCCGGTAGGGACCCAACAATATGCATCAGTAGGAATGACGTATGGTTTTTGAAATGGTTCCAAATAAGCTTCATGACCACCATCTGCCTTTGAATAATCATAAACAGCATCAGCCACTTTTTGTCCAAATGCCACTGATCGGTCTACTATCTCTGTATTAACGGATGTAGACATTTCCTTTAAATTAGCTTTCTCCATATCTTCAATATTAAGTTTGTCTGCAGCCTTAAGATTCTTGTCATACATATACAACATCATTTTGGCGACAGCAGCATTGGATGCAATAGCCCAATTGTATTCCAAATGAGATTCAGGAACAGGCAAGGTAAAACTTTGAAATCCTTTTAATTGAGACTGTAGTGAAACAGCTCCTTCAATTCCATGTCTTACTGCTTCGTAATTGGTTATGGAGATATAGCCATACGCTCTTGCTGCTTGTGGAGGAAAAAATCCGGGTGTATTTTTTGTAGTGGTACAAATAAGGTCATAATAGTCAATAAGATGATTTGCTGAGTACGATTCCACATCCGGACTTTTAACTTCGCTTTCATCCTTTGAACATGACTGGAAAAACCCTACAAGTATAAACAAAAATACAAACTTGTAAATATTTTTAGGTAGACAAATTGAACAGTACATAATTTATTTTTAAGTGTTTATAAATTAAATAAATATTTAATATGTATATATCAAACATTGTGCCACTTTTTAATATGACACTCTATTCCGATATTACCCCTATTAAAATTCAAATTATTTTCTGTTCACTATAGATAATGAAATGAGCTTATTTTGAGCGAAAAGAGTCAAATTTAGCAGTCCGCCACTGCGGAAAGGCAATTCGACGAAAAATTTAACGAATTTGCAGTCAAAATAAGACGTTTTATTGCTTACAGATATTTTTTAAACAAACTCTAAAGCGGATAGCTCGGGCTAAAGGTATCGCCCTGAAAACAAAAAAATTCTTATATTTGCATTTTTAAGCATTCAAAGTATAAAAACCCAATCTCACAGTGATAGATTTTTGTCACCTGCACTCACACACACAATATTCGCTGCTTGACGGCGCTTCTGATATAAAGACATTGATGAAAAAAGCAAAGGCTGATGGTCAATCTGCTGTTGCAATTACAGATCATGGCAATATGTTTGGCGTATTTAAGTTTGTAAAAGAAGCCAACGCCAAAGACATAAAACCAATCATCGGTTGTGAGTTTTATGTATCAGAAGACAGACACATCAAAAGTTTTGAAAAGTCCCGTGGCCAGAAAGATGTACGCTATCATCAATTGATGTTGGCCAAAAATACTATTGGCTATCAAAATCTGACCAAACTTTGCTCTCTCGGATATACGGAAGGGCTATACGGCAAATACCCAAGAATCGATAAAGAACTGATCCTGAAATATCATGAAGGACTCATCGCCACATCATGCTGTATAGGAGCCGAAATACCACAAACTATATTGACGGGAAATACAGAGCTCGCAGAAGAAAGACTCAAATGGTGGATTGACCTTTTTGGAGATGATTACTACATAGAGCTACAAAGGCATCGTGGCATGGAAAAGATTGATGATACTGGTATGAGTCAGGAAGATGTCAATCAGGTGCTGCTGGGATTTGCAAAGAAATACAACGTCAAGACCATAGTGACCAATGATGCACACTATGTAGAAGAAGAAGATTATGCTCCTCACGACGTATTGTTGTGTGTCAATACGGGTTCGCTACTCGAAGATAAAGAACGATTTAAATTTCCGAGTTCTGATTTTTATTTCAAAACTAAGGCAGAGATGAATACGCTCTTTGGTGATGTGAAAGAGGCTGTTGAGAATACTATGGAAATTGCATCTAAAATAGACGATATCAAGCTGACTCGGGATATCTTGTTACCTGCGTTTCCCCTACCCGCAGGATTTGATACCCAGGAATTGTTCTTAAGACATTTGGCCTTTGAAGGAGCTAGAAGAAAGTACGGCACGATAAGTCATGTAGTTGAAGAGCGACTCAATTTTGAGCTGGATGTCATTACCAAATCAGGATATTCTGGTTATTTTTTGATAGTACAGGATTTTACTACTGTAGCTCGTGATATGGGCGTCTCGGTGGGTCCTGGTCGAGGATCAGCCGCGGGTTCATGCGTAGCATATAGTTTGGGTATCACCAATATAGATCCCATCAAATACGATTTGCTTTTTGAGCGTTTTCTCAATCCGGAGAGGGTATCTATGCCCGATATTGACATTGACTTTGATGATGATGGCAGAGACAAGGTCATCAATTATGTCATCGATAAATATGGCAAAAATCAGGTGGCGCAAATCGTCACTTATGGTACTATGGCTGCAAGGTCTTCACTGCGGGATGTAGGCCGCGTGATGAATATTCCGCTCAATGAAGTGGATAGAGTGGCTAAGATATTTCCATCCCATCTCACTGCTACATTGGCAGGCGTACTGGCAGAAAAAGATATCGAAGCTAAACAAAAGGAGGTCTTCACCAGTGAAGATAAGGAAAAAGCCTATGAATTCCGAAAAATGTCTGAGGAAAAATCCGAAATCGGTGAGATGATCCGGACAGCCAAAAAACTGGAAGGGTCGGTCCGAAATACAGGAATCCATGCTTGTGGTGTGATCATCACACCGGACGATATCACCAATTTTGTACCTGTATCTGTAGCTAAGGATTCTGAGCTTTTGGTATCTCAATATGACAACTCTGTAGCTGAAGAAGCAGGATTGCTCAAAATGGACTTCCTTGGTCTCAAGACGCTAACCATCATCAAAGATGCACTGGAAATAATTAAAGAGAGATATGGTACTGACCTGGATATCGACAGTATCTCTCTGGAGGACGAAGAGACTTTTAAACTTTTTCAGCGCGGAGACATGGTCGGCATCTTCCAGTATGAATCTCCCGGTATGCAAAAATACTTAAGAGACCTTGTACCAACGAGATTTGAAGACCTAATTGCTATGAATGCGCTGTACCGGCCGGGGCCACTTCAGTACATTCCGGATTTTATAGCCAGAAAAAATGGTAAGCAGGAGATCAAATTTGACCTTGCAGACATGGAAGAGTATCTGGCAGAGACATATGGAATCACAGTATATCAGGAACAGGTGATGTTGTTATCTCAAAAGCTCGGTGGTTTTAGCAAAGGTGATGCAGACATGCTCCGTAAAGCCATGGGTAAAAAGCAAAAAGCTGTCCTTGATAAGATGTTTCCCAAATTTATTGAAGGATGTAAAGCCAACGGTCATCCGGAAGATATAGTAAAAAAAATTTGGACAGACTGGGAAGCTTTTGCATCTTATGCATTCAATAAGTCACACTCTACTTGTTATGCCTATATAGCTTTCCAGACTGCATATCTCAAAGCGCACTACCCTGCTGCATTTATGGCATCAGTACTCAATCACAATAAGAGCGATATTTCCAAAATCAACTTCTTCCTACAAGAAACTAAAAGGATGAAAATCGACGTACTTGGACCAGATATCAATGAAAGTAATATCAAATTTGCAGTCAATGTCAAAGGGCAAGTTCGATTTGGATTGTCTGCACTCAAAGGTGTAGGCGAAGGACCGGTAGAAGAAATCGTCAAAGAACGCAAAGAAAACGGACACTTCGAAGATGTATACGATATGATGAGAAGACTCAATCTGCGTTCTGTCAACAAAAAATGTATGGATAGTCTTGTACTTGGTGGTGCATTAGACTCATTTGGAAGTATCAACAGAGCGCAATATTTTGAAATATCCGGTGACCGGACTGAAACATTTATAGAGTCATTGCTCAAATATGGATCCAACTATCAGTCTCAGAAAGAAAGCAACCAGATGTCACTTTTTGGTGATGCTATGACACAGTATATCGATAGTCCAAAACCACCATCAGTACCAGAATGGAGCCAAATAGAAAAGCTCGAAAGAGAAAAAGAAGTCACAGGCATCTATATCAGTGGGCACCCACTGGACGACTATCATCTGGAATTTCAACATTTTATCAACTGCCCGCTGGAGAAGGCTGATCAAGTACAAGGAAAACTCCTGAAAATGGGTGGAATCGTCACTGATGCTACTTTTGGCACATCACAAAAAGGTACCGGGTATGCAAGGTTTACCATCCAGGATTTTACAGGAAGTTTTCAGATCAATCTATACAATGAAAAATTTGAATCTTACAAACATCTCATCACAAAAGGTCAGGTGCTATACATAGAAGGAAGCAATGAAAAGGGGTATTCTCAAGATCGCTTTTTCTTCAATGTCAAAGACATTCGCATGCTTGATACTATAGGTAAAAATATGACCAAATCAGTCACCGTCAAGTTACCACTCCACATCATGAATGAAAAATTAGTCCATGAGCTTGAACACCTTTGTCTCCAAAGAGTGGGACCACATACTGTCAAACTCAAAGTGGTAGATGAAGGTGACGATATAGGAGTGGACCTAGTGGCTACAGCCATGAAAGTGACTGCCGACTATCAGTTTGTCAATGAACTTGAGATGATGGGACTGGCTTATAAGTTGAATTGATTTATAATAAAAACAGAATCTGGATTTACACTATTGCCTTTTATGTATTATAACGGATTTTGGGATATTAACTATAAGAATTCGGATACAACATCAATCGACTTCCCAAATTGCTTCCCAGCCATCATCAAATCCTGGTCGCACAAATTGCATAGCTTCAGGGAAAGTTTCATTGGTCAATCTCCGAAGTTTGCTCAGTAATGCCATAACATCTAAAATGACTTCTTTTCTATCTTCTGCCACATCGTATAGTGAATGCCAGGCTCCAATTGATGATTCAATGGCGAGTAAGACAATTTTTGCAGAGCCATTATGGTCAGATTGAAGATCGTTTTCATCGTTATCTTCTCTGGAAGATATTGCTCTTACTAATTTTACATGAATGAAATATTTAAACCAGTTGATTGTATCTATACTGTCCTTGATTTTTTGAAGCTCATCCATAAAGGATACTTGAGAGATTATGCCTATTGACATGTTTTTCTCCAGCTCGGTTTTATAGAACTTAAAAAGATCTGTAAGATCAATTTTGTCAGCAATGGTAATATAGCTCTTTGACAATTGAGCGATAATATCGTCAGTGACTCGTTTTTTCTTTTTTTGATGTTTATGTTCTACTTCTTGATTACCAAACTCATTTTTCGCTATGTCATTTTCAGCAATATATTTTTCAAGTAAGGTTTTTGCTTTTGTAAACTGATCGGATATGTTGCTCCAAAAAGCTTCCTTATTGATATTTTTTTGGTCTTCCGTCATCCTGGTTTCTTCCAGCCCAACGGCACATTGCTGTACGAATCTGCACTTTTCGCACCATCTGTCGCAATAGTTGTGTATAAATGGAATTGTTGACAAAGAAAAGGTATTTTTTTTCAAAGGTATGTAGAAGAAAACTGAAATTTAAGTTTAAGTCACAAAAAATTCAAGAAGAATATTTGCATGAACTTATTGGCCATGAACTTACTGAAAGATTTTTAAAGAACAGATTTGTTAGATAATAATTAATTTCCAACACCTTATTAAATAAAAAGAACTTTAAAAAATATACTTGACAGCACACCAAACTAGTGAAACAACGCATCTTCTATTTGTTACAATATTTAATATGCGGTGTTTTACAATATATTATACCGCATATATGAATATTAACCATTTAGTATTGTTTAGTATAATACTATCACAATATATGCTTAATCAATTAAATTTATGAAATATGTATAAAGAATTAGAGATTTCCAGCATTGGTGTGGCACTTTTTTTTATCGGAATAGTAATAATGACTATTTGTCTGATTGTATTTTTTCGATTGAAATATGATTTTTATAAACTGCCAGACTTGATAGATTTAAACAGGTCCAAAAAATCCGGCAAGTTTTATTTCCTAACTAAATTTCCGGAAATTGATGTATTTAAATTATCAGGGTCTTTTTTTAATTATGGCTTGGCTGTAGCTGTTGGATTTTCTCTGATTGCCATCAGCTGGACAACTTATGAAAAGCCGTTCAGGATGGAATTGATTGATTTGAATCCACATGATGAGGTTGAAATCGAAGTACCAAGATTGCCAGAACCACCTGCACCGCTGCCACCACCACCACCAGTCATTGTGGAGGTATCTGATGCTGAACCATTGGAAGAAAGCCCTGTATTTTTGGATAATTCGATCACAGAAGATACCAAGATGGAGCCAACGGAAGCTGTAGAAAATAAGCCTTTCATAGCACCGCCATTACCTCCTGCTGAAGAAACCACTGTAGAAGAAATAGTCAGGTTTGCAGATCAAATGCCGCGATTTCCGGGATGTGAAGACAAAATCTCAGAGGAGGATAAAAAGAAATGTTCAGAAACTGCCCTTATGCAATACCTGTACAAAAATCTCAAATTCCCTGCATTGGCAAAAGAAGTGGGAGTTGATGGTTCAGTAGTCATTCAATTTGTAGTAGATAAAGAAGGTAGTATCAATAATGTACAAATAGTGAGAGACATCGGTGCCGGATGTGGAGATGCAGCGGCTACAGTAATCAGAAATATGAATGAACTTCCTCAAAAGTGGACTCCGGGCAAACAAAGAGGGCGTCCGGTAAAAGTGCTTTACACACTTCCTGTCAAGTTTAAGTTGGATCATTAATACATCATTTGCACATTGTGATGTATTTTTTCAATGGATTAAAGTTTTGTTATGACTTGTTCTGTCTTATTGGGTGTATTTCATTTTTTCGCCGCACATTAAAAATCATCAATTTTTTGCAATTGAGGCAAAATGCCTTAATATATAGCATCGAAGCTAAAAGTTACGACGAACAAACAATGCTTTAGAGACATGATCCTGCAGATAAATTACTCCCGCCTATTGGGGCAGGAGCGTAGCTCTGTCATCTTTGTAGAAAACATTAACACCTGAAACATAAGGGGCGTAGCCCTGACATCTTATATTTACCACATCTTTTAAGATCACAGGGCTACGCCCCTTACGTGATGGTGTGTGGATATTTTTGCTATAAAGATCACAGGACTAGGTCCCTATATTAATCTCGAACATAAAGATTAGAGATAGTAGAAGGGTGTATTTCATTTTTTCGCATCAGATTAAAAATCATCAATTTTTTTTGCGATTCTGGCAAGATGCCTTAATATATTGCATCGAAGTTAAAAGCTACAACGAACTACGAAACTTGATAAGAAATCGAGCACAGTGCGAAAAAATGAAACGCACCTGTCTTATTCAATGTTTAAAATTCAAATTTGTATTCAGGTTTAACTAAGACCATTTTCCTTAAGTATCGTTACGACCTGATCTTCAGTAAGTTTTGTGATTTTAGCAATAAAGGGTATTTCTAATCCTTCTTTCTTCATTTCAATGACGATGTTGATGGTATTCGCCTTCATACCTTCTTCCCGACCTTCTTCCCGGCCTTCTTCCCGGCCTTCTTCCCGGCCTTCTTCCCGGCCTTCAAACTTGGCTGTTTCCAGCATACTGCGACTGATCACACGATCCTTGATATAGGCTTCGTATTCGTATTTTGTGGTGGTATCCATTTGGTCTATTTTTAATAAGTGAGCAACTTTATTCAATCCCCTGGCTTTTGAGTTTTCGGGTACAGCATTATGTTTGAAATAATATATCCAATCATCTAAGGAATCCCGAGACAAATCATTAAAGTCAATGTCGTTTAGATAAGGAATTTTACTTAGTTTTACCCTATCTAAATCTTTCCCTTCAAAGGGAAAGATTTCATAAAGATGTCTTAACTAAACGACATTGTCATTAAATCTGCTCAATAAACCCATTTTCCTTAAGTATCGTTACGACCTGATTTTCAGTAAGTTTTGTGATTTTAGCAATAAAAGGTATTTCTAATCCTTCTTTCTTCATTTCAATGACGATGTTGATAGTATTCGCCTTCATACCTTCTTCCCGGCCTTCAAACTTGGCTGTTTCCAGCATACTGCGACTGATCACACGATCCTTGATATAGGCTTCGTATTCGTATTTTGTGGTGGTATCCATTTGGTCTATTTTTAATAAGTGAGCAACTTTATTCAATCCCCTGGCTTTTGAGTTTTCGGGTACAGCATTATGTTTGAAATAATATATCCAATCATCTAAGGAATCCCGGGACAAATCATTAAACCGATTGACTTTGATGATGTAATATTCCGGATAAATAGCTGATATGTGATCGATATTGAAGGCTTTTTTTTGGCCTGCATTGATCTGCAATATATCCCTGGTGTGGATTCCTTTAAATTCGGTAGTACCTTTATAAATGTAGTCATCTCCTTGACCCAAGTCAAAATATACAATATTGATGGAATAAATCTTGCGAACCTTGTCATATGGATCACCTTTTTCTAAGTAATCGACGATCAACTTACTGCTGCCATACAACATACGATGCATATAGTCAAGCTCACTATTATATTGGAGTTCAATGAGAATCAATTCTTTATCTGAAGATTCGCAAAGGATATCTACTTTATTGATTTTGCTGGACTCTTCGGCAGCATTAGCCTCTGACTCAGGAATGTTGATGATTTTCATATCTCGATGCAGCAATTCTGATAAAAATCCTTCTAACACATCATAGTTTGCCTTCTGGCGCAACAATCTCTTGATGGCCCAGTCAAAACTTATCAATGGTCTCGAATCACTCATAATGCTTCATATTCTATCTTAGAACTACAAAATTAATTAAAAAATTCCATAAGTATCAAAAAGAATGTTGGTTGTGTATATAACAAACTGCACTAATTCAAATTTTCTTCATCGCTACCCTAACAAACTGCACTAATTCAAATTTTCTTCATCGCTACCCTTATTCCCTGAAGGGAGGACCCGCCCAATTCAACCACGTTTCTATCATTTATTAAAAAGAACACTGAAAAGGTGCAATTTTTTATACACACATGTTGGTTATCCTATTGTTGTTGTGCGTTATCGGTTACAAATTCCATCATTAGCAAAACTGACCCTAAGTATTCCACACCATAAAAGGAAAGGTGGAACCAATTTGTGAAAAATAAATTATTTGCAGCACAATATTATAACGATTAATTAGTTATATAAACGAAATACAAATTATATTTGCGCATAAATTTAAGAATTGTGACTCTCAATCCACTCGAAGAAGAAATCATGTCCATTTTCTGGAAGCTTGGTAAAGCCTTCCCAAAGGAGATCATCAGCTATATGGAAGACCCTATTCCACCTTATAATACGGTGCTATCCACCATCCGAAAGCTGGAAAAAGATGGATGGCTGGCATATCAGGTTTTTGGCAAGACCCATCAATACTATCCATTGATCCAAAAAGACGATTTTAATAAATCTGTTTTCAGTAAGATGTACCACCAGTTTATGGGAAGCAATAAAAATTCACTCCTGTCTTACTTTATGCAGGAAGAGAAGATGGATATTGAAGAGTTAGAAGCATTGGTTAAATCTTTAAAAAAGTAAAATGTTATGAACTCTTTTCAGTTTTTTGCTACATATATGTCAGATGGACATTACCTGATCAAGGCATCCTTAATCCTTTGTATTTTGTACCTTCCTTTTCATTTCATTTTCTCGAGAGAAGTTTCATTTAAAACCAACAGGTTCTATCTTTTGAGTACCATTTTACTCACTTTGATAGTACCTTTGGTAGGTTTTGAAGTATTACCTGTCAAAGACATTGTGTCATCAGCAAACGAAACTGTGAAGGCTGGAATCTCGAATCTATCCATTTCCTAACCTGCTAAAAATTTAATGATGTATGAAATTGATAGTGTTGCTAATATTAGTATGATGACTTTAGCTTACGATTGGCTTGACTTTATTATAAAAGGTAAGACCAAGCCAGAATTACTGAAAGACAAAGTTAATTATCAAGTTATGGGAACAAACGAATGGAAACATAGCCCAACACTTGAAAAAAACAATAATGATACATTAACTTTTTATCTTGACAAAATAAGCCTAATATCTTCAAAACCCAAGAAAAAAGGATTTCAACGGCAAAGTGTCGACTTTAAAGACAGAGAAAATCAAAATAAATATTTTACACCAACTATTATTTTTGACACTCTTGATGTAAGCAATGGTTTGGTTTTCAATACTGAATCATTTCAAGAAGAGTTTGTTATTAATGGCTCATTTATAGGTAATCTTTATACTACTATAAATAAAAAAGATATGGACGTTTCAATGGTTCTATTTGAATTAATGCAAGATGGTAAATATTTCTTTCTAACAAGATATATTGGTAGAGCAAGTTTTGCAAAAGATAATTCTAAACGACAACTTTTGCAACCCAATAAGAAAGGAAAAATTCACTTTAATAATACTCGTTTTGTGAGCAAAAAATTAATAAAGGTAACAAACTTGTTATTTTACTTAACGTAAATAAACATCCATTTGAAATAATCAATTATGGTTCAGGTAAACCCGTATCTAAAGAAACAATACAAGATGCTGGAGAACCCTTGCAAATAAAATGGCACAATGACAGTTACATTAAAATTCCTATATGGAAGAACGCCAGTCACTAAAAACTAAGTTTTCGTTTGGTACTAAGTGCCTTGAATTAAACCCCGTTGGTATAAATTAATCCTAAAGGGTGAATAACCAAATATATTTATTGTATGGGCATATGGTCAGCTAACTTGATTATTTCAAATACCTTTGCAAGATGATTACAAATGTGTTTTAGTGCTTTTTAATAAGTTTATACCATTGAGTCAGGCAGTTGATTGTAGAGTTTTTTTATTCCAGTTTTCATACAAGTTGTTTACAAAGGCTTTAGTTGTTGCTAATATTATATGTGAAGTGATGTCTTCACCGGAAAACTTCCTAAAATCATCCTGAAATAAATAATCTTGCCTATATTTGACTTTAAATTAAGCTGAAAGACACCTTTGAGAGTCCATTTAATTGAAAGCGTTACCCTTATTCCACCGGCCTCGTTTATACCGTTGGAAAGAATTCCTACGGGATGAAACTTGTAAAGTTGATAAAGCCTGTAGAAATATTTCCCAATTCCGGCTTTTGTAGTATGGCTGACATCAACTTCGCTTTGTGTTGTGCGTCATACAAGAGTGCCCCTTTAGCAATTAAAGTTCTTATGGTAAAAAACATGACACTTTCCTTATTAGTCTCTTTATTACTCCTGCAATCTTCTTGTGGTCAGAGTACTGTTACAAGAAATAAACCAATAAATGGAGGAGCGGAAACACTTTTATGGGCAGCAGACTGGAGTGCTGATGATAAAAAAATTGCCTTGGGTGGCGATGACAGCTTATTAAGAATTTACGACAGTAAAAATTTAAAACTACTTAAAGCCTACCAACTTAAAAGTATGATAAGGCAACTAAGTTGGCACCCCGCCAATATTTTTTTAGCCATTGCAACCAATGACGATGAAGTAAGCATTTTAAATACTGAGACAGAGAAATTCATTAAACTAAATGGAATAACTAATGGAGCAAGAGGAATTGATTGGAATTTCAATGGTCAGCTTCTTGCAACTGCTGATAATGACGGTCTTGTTAAAATTTGGGACTCAACAGGTAATTTACTGCGGACAATAAAAAAAGAAGACAACAATAGCTATTTTTCTATTAGCTGGCATCCAAGTAAAAATATCATCGCTGTTAGTGGAGACGATATAAGAATTATGGATACTTTGGGCGTAACATTAAAAGTAATTAAGCATCGAAAGGAAAATACTGGCATTTTAACTATTTGTTGGAATCCGTCCGGAGATTTTTTTGCAACAGGTGATTATGGGCACGACAAAGAAGGCGTAAAATCCATTATTCAGTTTTGGAAGCCTGATGGGACACTGACTAAAACGCTATATGGAAGCAAAGCAGAATACAGAAATATACGATGGAATAAATCAGGAACTCTTTTGGCATCAGCCAGCGATGCTCTTCGAATATGGAATGCAAATGGAAAATTATTATTTACAGGAAAATCTAAAGACTTGTTATGGGGGTTGGATTGGAACAGCAATTCTGAAAAAATTATTACTTCAAGTATCACTGGAAAAATTAAGATTTGGAATGCAAATGCCAAATTAATAACTGACGTTACTGAATAGAAACAATAGCTTATGTGGACAAATATTGATAGGCAATATGCGCGAATGCACAACATTGGGTTTGCTACAAGGCTGGCTAGACATTGGAGCAATGGTCATTTTATCGCTGTTGTAGTTCATCTGGGTTGGACGTACTCATGGGTTTTTGTTTGTTAACCTGTATTTGTAAATCTTTAACCAACAGCGGTTCCAGACGAACATGAAAATAATTCCAGCCTTTCAGCAAGCCCTGACTGTTCCTGCAAGCTTAAGAGAACCAGAAGAATTATATAACAAAACTTTCAAATGAATAATTGAATTATCTATCACAAATACTGTTTTTTTTGGAGCAATTGGTGCTTTTAACAGTCTAATATTAGCGTTCTATTTATCGTTGAGTAAATCTTACGCTAAATTAGAAAATAGACTTTTTGGATTATTTCTACTGATATTAAGCCTTAGAGTGTTAAAGTCTTTATTTTATTCATTTTCTACTGAAGAGCCTATTTGGTTTTTACAGTCTGGTCCCGCGTTTTTTTTACTTATAGGTCCTTTGTTATTTAGTTATACATTAAGCATTATTAGCCCTAACTCATTTTGGATAAAATATTGGAAATCCCATATTGCATTTTGGGTTTGTGTAGTTGTTTGTTTAATGTTTTTGATTCCTTTTAAAGACTATGTGCAACTTCACAAAACAACGATTTTACCAATCATAAATGCACAATGGTTTGTGTACATAATAATTTCAATTTTTTTCATTCAATCAAATTATGAAAATTCTCTGCGTCTACGTATTAAATGGCTTATAATTGTAACGGCTGCTGTCCTAATTATTTGGACTTACTTTACATTTATTTCCTTTGATTATTTTGTTGGATGTTCGATTATATTTTCGACAATATTTTATTTATCCTTTTTATTTTTTCTTATCAACAAAAAAATCGCATCAAAGATATTTGAGAAAAGAAAAGTGATCAAAAGCATAAATATATCAAAAGAGTCAGAAAAATCAATTGAACAATTAATAGCTTTAATGATTTCTGAAAAACCACATAAAAATCCAGATTTAAAACTTGCTGATGTAGCTCAAAATTTAGATATATCTTCTCACGAACTATCCAAACTAATAAATGAAAATTTACAAATTAGCTTTACAGAATTCATAAATAAATATAGAGTTGAAGAAGCTAAGCTATTAATAACTACAAATTCTAATTTTACAATAGAAGCCATTGGGAATATTTCAGGATTTAATTCAAAATCAGCTTTTTATAAAGCATTTAAAATTCACACTGGTACTACACCTTCAAAGTATGAATCTCATAAATAAGTTCTCTTTTATAAATCAGAACTTACCAATACAAACGCAATTGTTCTTCTTCTTAAGATTTTAATAAATTTGCACCAATTAATAATCATTAAAAATGAAAATGAACAGATTTATCCTTTTATTACTAATTTTCTTTACTACAAGTATTTGTTATTCACAAGAAAAAAAATCAATTAAAGAAACTATCGTAAAAACTAATTATAATGATATCAATTCTGCAATTAGTCATTATAAAAAGCTGAAAAAAGAAACGCCCAATGAGTATAATTTTGAGGATGAAAATGAACTCAATAATTTGGGATATCAATTATTAAAAGACAATCGAAAAGAAGATGCTCTTAAAATATTTGAATTATTAGTTTCTGAATTCCCCAACTCATTTAATGCTTATGACAGTTTTGCCGAAGCTTATTTTGTAAACGGCAATAAGGAATTAGCCGTAAAAAATTATAAAAAATCATTAGAACTAAATCCTAAAAATGAAAATGCCGAACGGTTTATTGTAAATGTAAATTATGAATCCCGAGATAAAAATAAATTCAAAAATGTCTATACTAAACAGCAATATTTGGAGGACTTAGATGAATTGGCAAATACATTAACTTCTGTAAATCCACACCCTTATAAATTTATGCCGAAAGAAGATTTTTGGCGAGTTGTAGAAGAAAAAAAGAAATTGATAACAGCGACTACAACTTACAGTGAATTTATTTGGCATTGCAGTGAATTGGTTGCCAATATAAACTGTGGACATAGCTCTATTCCTATGTACTTTATGCAGGAAAGTGAAATGCTTCCTGCCAATTTGCGTTTCCCTATGGAATTGTACAATATAAACGGCAAACTATATGTTGCAGATGCCTTAATCAACAAGAAAATGGTAAATTCTGGAACAGAAATTCGCTCAATAAATGGTAAAAGTAGTACGGAAATTATTAAAGATATTAACAAACACATTAGCTCACAAGGGAATGTTGGAAATGCTGTAAAAAGACATTTATTTAATGGACAATCAACAGTAATGCTTCCATACGCCTTTGGTTTTCCTAAAAAATACGAAATAGTTATTAAAGGCAAAAAGAAACCACTTGTATTAAATATGTTAGAAACGTATCAATTTCAATCAAAAAATCTAAATTCTTGTAAAGAAACGTTATGCCTTGATTTCATAGGAGAACAGAAAAACGCAGCCCTTTTTACCATAAAAAATTGGGATTTTTATGGTAATAGGTTTTCAATTATAAAAAAAATCATAGATGAGAGTTTTACAGAAATCAATACTAAAAATATAAAAAGCCTAATTATTGATGTTAGAGGAAATGGTGGTGGAAATTCCTGGGGTGCTTCATATATAGTTACCCCCAAAAATCGGACAGCAAGTTAAATAAATTTTTTTACACTAAATTTGCTGTTTATGACAAAGAGAAAATTAACATCAGTATTTAAGAGCAAGGTGGTTTTAGAGGCTCTTAGTGAGCGATACAGCTTATCTGAGTTAGCTCAAAGACATCAGGTTGCACCTACTCAAATTTCGACATGGAAGAAAGAATTTCTGAGTAACGCATCGGTGGTTTTCGAAAAAGTACCTCCAAGACCACAGAATCTGTGCCAACGGATCGGGATGAACTATTAAGGACAATCGGGGAACAGAAGGTTGAAATTGACTTTTTAAAAAAAGTTTAAAGAGACTGGGTTGAACATGCTGCCATTAATTCAAAGGATCATCCCGGGATAAGTATTTCGCACCAGTGCAAATTGCTTGGTATAAACCGAAGTACTTACTATTATACTCCAATAGCGGAAGCTGCACTGAATCTGGAGCTCATGCGGCTCATGGATGAGCACTATCTGCTGCATCCATACAAAGGCGTGCCACGGATGTATATATGGCTGAAGATGGACAAAGGCTACCAGATCAATATAAAACGAATAGAACGTCTGTATTATAATCTGATGGGACTTAGAGCCATAGTACCAGGTCCACATACTTCGAAACGGCATCCTGAACATGCTGTGTATCCCTATTTGCTTAGGAATGTGGAAATTACCAATCCTAATCAAGTATGGGCTACCGACATCACTTATATCCCGATGCTGTACGGTTATTTGTATCTGATGGCCGTTATAGATGTGCAAAGTCGCTTTATTTTAAGCTGGGATATATCCAACACGATGGATGCGACTTGGTGTGCTGGTCTAGTTCAGAATAGTATAACACGTTGGGGAATACCGCAAATAATTAATACAGATCAGGGGTCACAGTTTACGGCTGCTGAGTTCACTGCCACGGTACTGGACAATGGTATCAAACTGAGTATGGATGGCAAAGGCAGGGCCATAGACAACATCTTTATAGAGCGATTCTGGCGGACACTAAAGTATGAACACGTGTATTTGAATCCGACAAGTGATGGGAAGGAATTATATAAAGGAATTGATACATATATGAATTATTACAATATGGAAAGAAGGCATGAGTCATTAAACTATTGCACACCTTATTCACAATACCAACAAAAAAACAAATAAAATAAAATGAGCAAAATAAGGCATTCTAAGAGTTATCCACATATCTTTGTTTTGTTAACAAAGAAAAGAAGTCGAGTAGGCAAGCGGGAGAGGCTGTAAAATATTTTGTGTAAACAAAACTTCAAAGAATTATGGCTGAATCAAATTATCCTCAAAGATAATTAAAATTTCATTATGAGTAATATGCCAGTTATGAATTGGCATTGTCCATTTAACTTGAATTTGCTGAATAGCAAGATATACAGATTTCAAGGCTGCCTGATCATTTGGAAAAAGTGTTTTGGTTTTGGTAAATTTTCTGATGGCTCTGTTGAGGCCTTCAATGGTATTAGTGGTATACATAATTTTACGAATGTTAGTAGGATACTGAAACATGGGAGATAGATTTGACCAGTTTGCTTCCCAACTTTTAATGGCATAGGCATATTTAGACCCCCATTTTGCTTTAAAAGCTTCAAAAGCAATGAGAGCAGTTTCCATATTTAAAGCGGCATAAACAGTTTTTAAATCAGCCAGGAAGGCCCTTCTATCTTTCCATGGGACAAACTTCATAGAGTTTCTGATTTGATGAACGATACAAAGCTGGGATACGGTATCGGGGAAAGCAGTTTGAATGGCCTGAGTGAATCCTGTAAGATTGTCAGTGCATGCAATGAGCATCTTTTTAACGCCCCTGTCTTTGAGCTCATTTAAGACAGAAAGCCAAAACGCGGCAGACTCGTTGGCGCTCATCCAGATGCCCAAAACTTCTTTGATCCCATTGGTTTTCAGTCCTATAACGATATAAATACTCTTGTTGATGATTTTATTATCCTGCCGGATTTTAAAACAAATACAATCCATCCAAACGATGTAATAAGTATTATCCAAAGGTCTGTTTTGCCATTCCTGGATAGCCGGAATCATTTTGTTTGTAATATCTGAAACAAAGGTTTTAGAAACGTCTAAGCCATAAATTTCCTGAATTTGAGCTGTTATGTCATCAGTGCTCATACCTCTACTGTAAAGAGATGTAATGACAGATTCTACTTTCTCAGTGGTAGTTTGGCCCTTGGGAACAATGATAGGCTCAAATTCACCGTTACGATCCCGTGGAATATCCAACTCTACCTGTCCTTGTGTAGTGCGTATCTTTTTCTTATAAGACCCATTCCGGGAATTACCTGAATTAATCCCATCGGGCGAGTGTTTTGAATAGCCTAAATGATGACTTAGTTCAGCTTTTTAAAAGTTCTTGAATGCCATCTTTGTAAAGACCATTCATAACATTGTCAAAATCATTAAGAGACTTGACATCCTGAAGAAATTCAGAGAGATTAAGATTAAATTTGTTACTTTGCATAACTATTAAATTTGTTAGGTTAAAAAATGTGTCTGTACTTGGTCGCACAAACATATTAAAAAATTTTCCATCTGTGGGGGGTACCCCCCACAGATGGAAGCCTAACTCCTTGATACTAGTTTACACAATCTTTCTTACACTCCCAAGCGGGAGTTTCACCCGCAAGCCTCTCACGGAACCGTGCTTGAAGATCTCCCTTCACACGGCTCTTGATGCGGTTAAAACCTTTTCAACAATACCCTTTTTGACCAATGATAGAAAAGCTCTGGCTTTTCTTTTCTTATCATTTCATACATGTTCAACGCTTCTTTTGACCCTGTTTTATACTTCTTTCTAATCCACTTCAATATCCGTTTATTAAAATTATAAAAGCAGGTGTTTAGTCCACGTTTTGTGAAGAGACCATAATAATTTGTCCATCCAATCAATTTGCTATTTATTCTTGCTGCAATGTCCTGTATTTCTAAATCAGTATGTTTCATCGCTTTATTAATTCGAAACTCTTCCATTATCTTTTCTTACTGCTTTTGCTGATGTCTCCTAAGAATCCTAACAAGATTTGTTTGTCTTTCATTATCATCTTGGAAGGTTTAAAGCTAAAGCCCAGAAAATCAAATGTTACATGTTCATGGTTTGCTTTCCGTCGATAATCTTTGCAATAGGCTATCTTTGTTTTGCTTTCTTTGATGCTTAGTTTCACTTCTCCGAGACGTTGCTTGATTTGTGTAAGTATATGTTGTGCTTGTCGTTCACTTTTACAGTGGACTACTACATCATCCGCATATCTTACAAATCTTACATCAGGATGGTTTTTGTCAAACCATTTATCTAATGTAAAGTGCAGATATAAGTTTGCTAATAAAGGGCTTATAACTCCGCCTTGTGGAGTGCCTTTGCCTTCCTTATTCCTTATACTTCCATCTTTGTCTTGGATTGGCATTTCTAACCATCTTTTAACATACATCAATACCCATTTCTCAGGCATAACATGTGCTACTGCCTTTAGCATGATTTCATGGTCTATCTCATCGAAGAATTTACTGATATCCATGTCTATCACCCAATCATATTGATAGCAATTCTTAATTACTGTTTGTAATGCTTGATGTGCGCTCTTTAATGGGCGATAACCATAACTATCTTGGTGAAAAATTCCATCTATGCGACTTTCCATATATTCCTTCACTACTTGTTGACTGATTCTGTCTCGTATTGTAGGAATACCCAACTTGCGCTTCGTTCCGTCTTTCTTTGGGATTTCTACTTCTCTAACTGCACTTGGATGGTAGCTTCCTGAAGCCAGTCGGCTCCATATACTATGGAGATTACTACTTAACTTCTTTTCGAATGCCTTCCAAGTTTCTTCATCTACTCCAACGGCTTTCCCGCCCTTACGCAGCTTTAAATATGCCTGCGTAACCCACTGACGTTCGATTGGTATGCTTTGGTTTACTCTTACTTCCATTTCAATCTTCCTCCTCTACGGAGTTGTTTAATGTTAAATAATATCCACATCCTAAGCCCTTCGCTATTACCAACTTTCATTGGCCTTTAAAGCACTACTATGGCTTAGTCCGACTACCACATAACGCATCTTCTGCGCTGCCATATGTGGTTCTCCCAAGTTTTATATTGAAGCCCAATATACAGTCATGTCGTCTTTACACCGATGGATACATTGCCAGTAATTAGGCGTCCGCAATGCTTATCTCTGAGTCCTTTTTACAACCCGATTTTATCCATATCTCTGTTTTTTCGATGTTTCATCAACGATTCATTCGCATTCATCTCTGTATATCATACCTGACGTTTTAATACGCCTTTTCTCTTTACGCTTTCTACATTTCAATTACTCGTTTTGCAGAAAAGAGCGGTTTGACAAGTTACCCTAAAATCCCTTGCCGATACTTCGCAACATGGTCACTCATGTTGTTGTATCATCTTCAATATAACATGGTAGGCTTTCACCAACCTACCTTCGTGGCACACAAAAAGTAAACAAAAAATAAAAGAAACATATAATAATAAATAATAATATATTTATTATAAATTAAGATTAAACTGTCCGAACATTGGGGGTAGCTATAATATTTATTACAATATTTGGCTGAAAAACCTTTTACGTATTATAAAGTTGCACCACCCAATGATGCTAAACTTAAACCATTGGCACCTTTTGACAATAGATATAAGGGAGCAGTTTATTTTTTAACAGACGGAAGAGCTTCATCAACTACAGGTCAATTACTTGCACTTGCCAAGCAACATAATACAGGTACCATTATTGGAGAAGAATCAAATGGAGCTGTTTTTTATACGGCTGGACAAAAAATGTTTAGTCTAAAAAATACAGGAGTGTTTTATTCAATAGGAAGAGTTACTCATATCACAAATGTCGATTCTGTTTCAGAGAACAGAGGCGTCTTGCCACATCACTATTGTGTACAAACTATTGAAGATTATCTTCTTGATGTCGATACTCCATTAGAATATACTATGAAACTTATTCAGAATAAATAAAAACTTAAGAGACCCAAAGCAATGAGAATAACTATACTTTTACTGACAATTTTTATCAATAACGTATCTTACGGACAAAGAACTGAAAGAATTTACTTAAATGAAAAAGGCAGCACCTCAAATATGTATGTTGCACTTTTCCCTAAAGGTAAAGTCATAAATTCAATTATGGTTTTGTTAGACGGTTTTGGAAATTCACCAAATAGTGTATTATCACAAACAGAAATACCAAAATTTGCTTCAAAAAATGGCATTTTGACAATTATTCCAGTTTTAAAGACAGGTGCTACTTATTGGGGAAGTGACACAGCTTCTCAAGAGTCGCTAAAAGAAATTATTCAGCTTGTTGTTTCTAAATATCAACTCAAAGACAAAGATTTTTACATAGGCGGATTTGGAATTGGCGGGACTTGTGCTGTAAAATATTCTGAATTAGCAGTTCAAGAAAATTATGAAATTAAACCGAAAGCAATTTTTGCAATTAATCCAATTCTTGATTGGGAACGTTATTATTATGGAGCAAAAAGAATTATAAGACTTTCAGACAGTACAAAAGTTAATGATGAAGTTTTTTATATGATAAATCGAATAGAAAAAGAAATGGGCGGAAAACCAGAAACAGTATTGGAAAACTATCATTCTCAATCTCCGTATTCGTTCTCTGACACCACACAAAAAGCAATAAAAAACTTAATAAAAATTCCTATTATGATTATTGCAGAACCTGATATTCAGTGGTACTTAAAAGAACGTAATTATGATTGTTCATATAACAACATTTTTGACCAGGTAGCAATGATAAATGAGTTACAAAGATTAGGTAATAAAAATGCTGTTCTAATTACGACAATAAACAAAGGTTACAGAATGCCGAATAAAGTTAGACATCCTAATTCTTGGAGCATTGCAGACCCAAAACAAATATTAAAATGGTTACAAACACTCTGACAATAAAGCCAGCAGGTCACAGCGGACCCTTTACAAAAAAGCGGGAGTAAAAAACAGAAAAGAACTTGCTCTATTGAGCAAAAAAATTTTATAAAAGGTTGTAAATCAATAATTACACCCTTTTATCCACCTACAAAATCTTGCAAAACGGATTTTAACAACTGACTTTTACATGAATAAAAATTTAAATAAAATGGCAAATTCTGTAGTTTCAAATCAGCAATTTTCAATGGACTTGGAGTTGCACTTGAAGGTAGCGTTCTAGTGGTTTTGCAGAGTAAAAATGTAGATCCAGAAAAAGTACAACAAAAACTTACTGAAAAGAAAGAATTTTACAGTACTTCTGTGCAAAGTTTTTATTCTTTTATTGACAACCTAATTACAGGAATATCATTTACTTTATTGTTAAGTCTCTTTTTAAAATCCAATCCAAAATAAAATTATGGGCTTCAATCTAAAAGTTACTGTATGTATATAAAAGCAAAGCAATTGTTGAATATAAAAGTCAAATAAATCAAAAATGATAGACCTATTACAACAAATTTCAAAGAAAATGATTGCTCTTCATCCAGACTTTTTCTCTGATGAAGAAAAGGAATCTAAATGGATAGGTAGAAATCCTGCAACAGAGGAAAGCATTATACAAACACAAGAAAGATTGGGTGTTAAACTACCCGATGATGTAGTAGCATTTTATAAAATATCTAATGGTACGTCTGTCATCTTAAACCAAACCTTTGGGGCATTTCTGCCTATAGAGCAGATAGATTGGCTCAAAAATGCAGATCCATATTTGATTGAATGTTATGCCGAAATGGGTGAGGCTTTTACCAATGACTTAAAAAATAGCATCATCATCGCTGGAGCTCAGTACCCACATAGTGTACTTTTGATACAACCTTATAGCGAACATAAAGCATGGCGATATTGGGAGTTCGCGACTTATAATCCGGGCGAACATCCGTTTGATGGTATAAAGGATTATTTGTCAAGATTAGCAGACTTTCTTAAAGAACAAAACATCAATAAAGCAGAAACTGAATAAATAATTGTGTTTTGAAATATATCTTCATATTACAAAAACGATTTGTTGTTTAATTTCTCAATAAAAAAGCCATGCATCATCTGTCCATAAAATACAATAAAACAACTGACTTGAATGAACTTTGGCATTCGTTCTATGATTTCTTAGGCTTTCTGAGACATAGTGGTCAATTATTAGGTAGAGATATGAATCCATATGTGCACAATGGAGTGATGAATGCAGTGATTGTTACTATTGCAGAAGATGCTTTTGATGTAAAATATCAAAACAAGTATGTAAAAAGCCGTATTAAATCTTTAGAAAAATTGTGTGGCCATTCACTACAAATCAAATGGGTAGGCACTGGCGAAGATCAGGAAAATAGTATTTGTACCTGCAAAAAACATGAGCATTTATTGTTGAGGTATGCTGATGTGTATTCGCCTATTCAATGTGGTAAGTGTTATAAATCCATACCGCTTTATAAATTAGAAAAGGTAAAAGATTTTGGGTATGAGCCTATCACAAGCTGGATGAGCAATTATATGGCTTGTGTAATTTTGGATGTTAATTGTAGCGTTGGTGAGAAGTGGGCTATGGCACAACAAACGGAGTTTGATTCAGAATTGTCCATTTTAGGAAGAGATACAGCTGCACAAATACAAGCTGCAACGGGCATAAAATGTTATTATTTTTTGAATAACTTTTTAGAACAAAGCAGATATAAAGACCTAAACAGACCTTGTCCTTGCTGCAAAAAACCATGGAAGCTCAATGAAGAAATTCATAAATATGTGCTTTTCAAATGTGATGATTGTTTATTAATGAGTAATGCGTCTTATAATGTTGCTGAGATTAGTTTGCCATTGATCTTTCCAGAAGTGGAAAAGGTTTTGAGTACTTTTAATGACCGGGCACTGGCCGATAAGATATGTTCATTAATAGAAACATGGGAGAATTTCGCCAGAAGCTATGTTTATAAAGAAGAATATATCTACGAATGGCAAAATGATATGGATGCAAGACGATTGCTTGACGAAAGCTTTTCCTTAATTAGTATTTCATTGAAAAAATCAATCTTAAAACTCATAAAACCCCTTGATGACTTTGTGATGGAAAATACTTTTGAAATTGAGAAATGTATTTGGGGTGAAAAAGTGGAGAAAGAAAACAAATATAATCGGAAGAAGCATTGGTATTATTATAGGGTAAACCAATTGGTATTTGATAAAATGAAACTGGAAGATAAAAAAGTTACAAAATATTTTAGTTAAATAAATTCGCCTATCAGGCAAAATGATAATATGAACCTCACTTTTGAAAGAGTAAGACTATCTATGCTTTTTCTTCCTATTTACACTATTTTAGTTGTATCCTCAAATTGCACAATATTATATAATTTTTAAGTTTCCAATTTAGTGTATTATCCTAGTAGTTAAGAGTTAAAGGGTGGGTCGTCTCAAGCGTAGCTTGACAGGTTTAGTGGTAATGGGTCCAGACGTGAAACATTGATTTTTACAGTATGGAGATGACGGAAGCTGTATAGATTTCTTCCAGCCCTATACAAGTTGATAACAAAGGTCGTGTAGGTAGTGTTATTTTATATGTTGCCGATAATAGAAAACCCCTGAAAATCATCATGTAATAAATTATACTGCTTATCTTTGACTTACCGTATTTAGTTAAACAGGCTTTCATCAACTTTCTTTTGTGTTAGCAGCAAGGCTATAAAACCTAAACCTACATATGAAACAATTACAAACAGGAGAGTTTTTTGGGAAGACAAGCAAGACCATTTATTTAGATGCTATTACTCTGACAGATACAGAATACACCCTAAACAAAGTGGATTGGCATTACCACGAGAATGCATACTTCACCTTTATTTTACAAGGAAATATTATTGAAGGTAATAAAAAGGAAATTTATAATTGTTCAGCTGGTAGCTTATTATTTCATAATTGGCAAGAACCACATTATAATATAAAACCAGATGGATTTACCAGAGGCTTCCAAATTGAATTAAAAAACACATGGTTTGACAATTTGGACTTTAATATTGACCTGTTACAAGGAAGTATGAAAATTGAAAATGTGGATATTAAATTTTTAATGTATAATATATTTAAAGAAACAAAAATCGAAGACAGCGCGACTGCATTGACAATCCAAACATTAATTTTACAGATACTAGCTGAAATGTTTCAAAAAACTGAAATTATTACCCAACAAAATCCCATTTGGGTTAAAAAAATCAAAGAAATTTTATTTTATGAGTATTCAGATAGGTTAACACTTGAATATCTGTCCAAAACTTTGCATATTCATCCAGTTCATCTTTCAAGAAATTTTTCAAAATATTTCAATTGTAATCTGGGTGACTATTTAAGAAAATTGAAAATTGAAAAATCTTTCACTCTCCTACCAAACAAGGAATTGTCCCTAACTGAAATAGCATATGAAAGTGGATTTTCAGACCAAAGTCACTTTAGTCGTTGCTTTAAATCTGTGAGCGGGATAAGTCCTAACAATTTTAGAAAAATTATTTCTGCCTAAATTACCTAATGTTAATTCTGTTCTATTTTGGCTATTTCATGCTTTGTAACTTTGCAAGAAAATTTAATTTGAAAAATATGAAAGAGTTTTGTGTTTTATTTGCAATGTTTCTATTTACATATGAAACAATTTTAGGACAAATGGTTGATTTAGTAAAAAGTGACAGTGTTATTTATCCCATTCATAAAGCAAATATTGGTAAAATTGTTTTTATGGGGCAAATTATTCCAATCGAAAATTTTAAGGAACCCGACTTTCTCACCTCGTTTGAACTGAATGATAAAACCGATTTAAATATAAGGGTTTTTATGAGCAATTCCTTGACGAATTATTTACATCAGCTTTCTCCCCAACTTACCGCCAGTGAACTAGCAAAAATGGGTAATTTTCAGTTTACTTTCTGGGTGGATGAAAAAAAGATTTATACAGAAAACCTTCACGTAGGAGCATTTGGAGAAGAAAATAAAAACAAAAGAACTGTTTTTAGAATACCACTCTTAAGTTCAACCATCGAAGACTCTTGGGGTAGATTTCTTTGGAATAGATTTTATGGCAATGGTGGTCAAGACGCTTTAACTGAAGGAGAACATTTACTTAAAATTGAAATTAGATCTTACCTAAATTTAAACGAAATTTTAACAGGACACATAATAGCAGAAGGGGAATTGAAAGTTATTGTTCCTGAAATAAAAATCAATGAAGAACACGTGAAAATTCAAAAAATAAAACACCTTAAAGAGTTTCAAGTTTCAAAAAGTCAAATTGATACTCCCAAAATTGAAGAACTTAACCGAAAAATTGTAACACAAAATTTTAAAGACATAACAAGTATTTTAGTTCTAAAAGACGGAGAACTTTTGCTTGAAGAATATTTTAATGGTGCAAATAGAAAAACACTTCACGATACAAGGTCTGTTGGAAAATCATTTGCATCAACACTTTTAGGCATTGCAATTAAAGACAAATACATTAAAAGTGAAAGTCAAACCTTAAATCAATTTTACAAACTCAACACATTTCAAAACTATTCCAAAGCAAAAGACAGCATAACATTAAAAGATTTGCTTACAATGAGTTCTTCTTTTGATGGCTCTGATATGAACTCGGAATCACCAGGAAACGAAGAAAATATGTATCCTACAAAAAATTGGGTTGAATTTGCATTAAATCTTCCTATTGACAAATCAAAAGTAGAGAATAAACAATGGGACTATTTTACAGCAGGTGTTGTAGTTCTTGGCGATATAATTCATAAATCCGTTCCTAATGGTTTAGAGATATACTCAAACCAAAAATTATTTAAACCATTAGGTATTACAAAATACAAATGGCAATTCACACCTCAAAAAGTTGTAAATACTGCAGGTAGTGTTCAATTGCGTTCTTTGGACTATGCGAAATACGGACAATTATACAAAAACAATGGTGTTTGGAATGACAAACAAATAGTGTCCCAAGATTGGATAGCTAAAAGCCTGTCGCACCAAATTACAATTGCAGAAGACGAGCATTATGGTTATCTGTTTTGGAATAAAACTTACAACGTGAATGGAGTAAATTACGAAGTATATTATTCAAGTGGAAATGGTGGAAATAGAATTTTCATTTTCAAGGATTTTCCAATTGTGGTAGTTATAACTTCTATAGCTTACAACACGCCTTACGGACACAAACAAGTTGACAAAATAATGCAGAACTATTTAATTGATGCAATAATGAAATGAGAGGAAAAACGGCATTTAACAACTATGTTTTCGTCTTATGAAAAGCACATGTGATGAAAACCCAGTTGATCAGAAACTTCACTCATGTCGTCATCAAGATAAATAATTCTGTCGCCATTATACTCAAAATGAATAGTGTAGTAAATGAAATTTCGCAAACTAAGTTATTCTGAATATAAAATCGATAAGTGGTGGCGGATCCAGACAAAACTGCCATGTGCCAAAAAGGAAATGAAATCAATAATTAGTGGGAATAGAGTTGATAATCTTGATTCGAAGTAAAGTAGGAGAAATAATTTATTTAAAATTTAAAAATATGGCAGCAATTATATTTTGTAGTAATTTTACACAACATTTTGACAAACGAATTTTGACAATCTAATTGCTTTATGTTTTTATTATTACCAGACTTTATTGAAAACTTAAAAAAGAAAATATGAAAAAGGGTAACTACTCAGGTATAAAAGCATAAAAATAAAGTTGTAAAAATACAAAAAGAGTTATAACTTTGTACGACCAACCTTAAAGTATTGATATAGAACTTGATTTAAAATCAAGAAAATATCGAAAATTTATCTTCCATATTAGTTTTAGTTGAGCAGCTTCGCCAAATTGGTCAGGTAAAAGAAGAATTACGTCTTACCAAAGAAGATAACGAAAATTAAAGGCAAGGATAATAGAATTGAGTCATAAAAAGAATAGCTCAAACAGTTCACTTTCCTCAACGGATATACAAAGACAACAAAAGTCTCAGACAAAAAGTGGCAAGAAAACAGGAGGCCAAACTGGTCACGAAGGAACTACATTAGAATTTCCTCTGAACCCGAGGTAATTGATCACATTGACCAGACGTGTCCAGTATGGGAACAATTTATATCGATGTTCCAACATTGAAAGAAAGGCGACAAGTCTTAGACATACCGCCCATTGCCATACAAGCATATGAGCATAGGGGTGTACGAAAGACGTTGTAGTTGTGGGCTTGTTGTGTCAGTTCTTTTCCTGACCATGTAAAGAGTCCGATAAGTTATGGTCGAAACATTGAGACATTATGTGGATACTTTTCAGCCAGACAGTATGTGAGCGTATCCAGAATACGAGAGATGTTTGCAGACGTATTCAATCTAAACATCAGCGAAGGAACAATTGTCAATAAAATAAAGTCTTTGGCACAAAGATGTATGCCACAGTATGAAGAAATACAAAAAGAGGTACAACAAAGTAGCTGTGTGGGAACAGATGAAACAGGAGGCAAGGTAAACGGTAAGTTGCGATGGTTGTGGGCATGGCAAACAAGATTAGTCACCTTTATAGTAGTTTCATCAAATAGAGGCTTTGAAACTATTGAGAAGTACTTTGGCGAAGGATTTGTTAATACTATATTGGTCCATGATTGCTGGAAGGCACACTTCATCATAGGGGCAAAGGACGTCAGATATGCCTAAGCCAATACTTAGAGAATTACAATACTTTATTGAAAAGAGAAATAAATGGGCTTACGAGTTGACTAAATTAATATGGAAAGCCTTGGCTCTAAAAAAAATAATGCTTACAAATGCTGAAGCCAACTATGAAACACAAATCAACCAAATTGAAAAAACACTAAACCACATACTGAATAAAGAGATACATTCCAAAGATAAAAAACTACATACTTTACAAAAAGACTAAACAAACACCAACAATATCTACTTACTTTTCTAAAAGTAATGGAAGTACCACCAGACAACAACTTTAGCGAACAAGCCATCAGAAACGTAAAGGTAAAACTCAAGGTTAGCGGTCAGTTTAGGTCAGACCAAGGTGCTTCATATTATGCAGTCCTAAGATCAGTTATTGATACTGCTATAAAAAGAAATCTAAACGTTCTCCAAGTATTAGCTAATGCTTAACTTTGTACCTGAGTAGTTACGAAAAAGGTTATTTTTTTATTGGTGGTTTTTTTTGTTTTGAGTAGCGACGGTATGTTTCTAAAATTAGATTCTTACTTTTTAGAACCTGATACACCTGCTTTGATAAAACTTTTTAATGGGACTTTTGATAAAAGTGATAATGTCATAGACAGAAACAGGATGGTAGATGTAAGTCTCGTAGGTGGTGGGGTGCGCACCGCTGTAGATACAGCATTATGGAGCGAAAAAGATAGTATGACGCTGCTTAATTTCAACACTAAAGGCGAAGGAACTTGGATCGCCGGTGTATCTATCAAGCCAAAATTGATCGAAATGAAGGCAGATGAGTTTAATGAGTACCTTGCACATGATGGCGTCTCAGACATGTTACAGTGGAGAAAAGAAAATAATGCATTAGATAAAGATGCCGTCGAACAATATTCAAAACATGTCAAAACCATATTTCAGGTTGGAGATCATACTACTAGTGATTATAAAACTTCTCTCGGATATCCCTTGGAATTTATACCGCTTGATAATCCATATGAAATGCATCCGGGGCATGACTTAAAGATAAAATTGCTTTGGCAAGGTCAGCCCTTGACTAATCAATTAGTATACATAGGAAATAAAGAAAGCGCAGAAGATCAAGCGCATACGCATACTCACGAACATGATCACGCACATGATCACTCACATGCAGCCGGTGATGATCATACACACGATCTTAGTGGAGGCTTGCGTACAGATAGTGCAGGTATTGTAAGTGTACCGATTGTTAAAAAAGGAATCCATTATCTCCGTACCATCCATCTCATTAATTCGGATAAAGGAGGTCTGACTCATGAGTCAAATTGGGCGACCCTGACCTTTGAAATAGGTGACGGGCATATGCACAGCCATGATCATAGTTCTCTTGGCCATAGTCATGACGGATTGCCAATTTATGTTTATGCTTTAGCTAGTCTGGCCCTCATAGGTGGATTGTTTTATTGGTTTAGAAGAGACAAAGGGTAAAATCCCCATGATGCAGACTTCAATAGCCAATATGCCTAAATCGTGGGGATTCCATTTGTCCTTTGAAACAAAAATAATTTTAAACGCATGAAAAAATCTATACAATACCTTCCGTTTTTAGTGCTACTTATAGGTCCCCTTAGTATATTGGCTCACGGTGTAAGTCCGGAAAACCAAGCCACGCTGAATAATGGTGGTCAGATGTGAAAAACGAAATTTTGTGTTTTAACGCAGAGCGTCACAAGTGTTGGAGTTATCGTCAGGTACCTTGACTATTACTTTTCCTTTGCACAAATAGAAAAATCATTCAAAAATAAAAGTCGCTTAGAATGCACCTAAATCAGTCGTTTTTACCTACTTTTGGAATAAAAATGGTAGTTTTTAGATTTATCTGACTTTAGGCAGACAGTCTGCCGTTAGCGGCAAATTGACCACAGACAATCAAAATAACAATCTTAAAAAAGACTAAAGAATGAAATCAAAATTTGCAATTACTTTATTTTTGACCACTATTATATTTTACCATAATATCATAGCACAAGTTACTAATAATACAAAAACTTCTATTGATAGTATCATTCAAGTAAAAATGCATGAAACTGGAATAGTTGGAATTGGAGCTTCTCTTATCATTGATAAAAAAGTAGTTTGGACAAATGGATATGGCTATGCAGATAAAGAAAATAAAATTCCTTTCACGCCTTCAACTATAATTAATATTGCTTCCATAAGTAAGACTTTTACAGGGGTATGCATCATGAAAGCAGTTGAAGAAGGAAAAGTTTCGCTTGACGAAGACATAAACAACTATTTGCCTTTCAAAGTAATCAATCCAAATTATCCTAATGACAAAATAACATTACGACATTTGGCAACACATACTTCAGGGATAGCTGACAGACATCCGATTTACAGTGACCACTATTTTTATGATGGAAAAAAACCTGAACCTTTGGGTGAATTCTTAAAAAATTATTTTGTAGAAGATGGCAAACACTATTCAAACGAAAATTTTTACAATGCAAAGCCGGGTGCAAATAGAGGTTATTCAAATATTGGAGCTGGTTTAGCAGGATATATTATTGAATTGCAAACTGGTCAAAAGTTAAATGACTACGCCAAAAAATATATTTTTAAACCATTGAAAATGCTCAATACAGGTTGGGCTTTATCGGAAATAAAGATTGAAAATCATTCAAAACTTTACAAAAAACAAGGTGATACTATTGAACAAGTCCAATTTTATGAAGTAACAACATATCCTGATGGTGGAGTTAGAACTTCGATAAATGAATTGTCAAAATTTTTCATTAGCCTGCTAAACGAAGGGAAATTTAAGAAAGCAAGAATTCTGAAAAGTGAAACCGTTGAAGAAATGCTTCGCTTTCAATACACAGAAACCAATACACCTGAAAATGTGAACTTTAAAAAGCTTAACCAAGGTATTTTTTGGGCTACCAAATTAGGTGCAACTCGAATTGGACACAACGGTTCTGATCCTGGTGTCAGAACTTTTATGCTTTCAGATTTGACCAAAGAAATTGGTGTAATTATATTTTTCAATACGGAATTAAACGAAGAGCATGAACGCAAATACTTTGATATTTATGAAGAACTATATAAATACGGACAAGACTTAAAAAATAAAACAACCAGCCACTAACAATGCAATACAGGCAAAAAGGGTTTTAGTGGTATGCAAAGCTTATCACCCGCATCAAGTTTCTTAACGTGGGATAAGGTCGCAGCACGCAATCCCTTTCTGGCCATATTGCCACCGTTAACGGTCCTTCCTCATTTTTCCCGAAACAAAAATAATTTCTCGTGCCAACAAAATGATAGCTGAAATTAATCTAAATTTGTAACAGTAAAGTTATATTTAACGTTAGTCAGAATTGTAAAGCGACCAACAAATCTATTCAAAACTGTAACATCTTAATGAAATTGAAAATCCTTTTTTTTCTATTACTCGTTACCCGGATTGTATTTGGGCAGAATTTAAAGTCGGACAAAATTAGTTTTCTAAACTTTACACCTATAGTAGATGGCAAATTGGATGGTAAGTTGGTCAATCTTCAAAAAAATAAGTTTAACCATTTCTTCCATTTTGATAATCCTGGCTATGATTCTGTTAGTGTACATTATCGCATGGCATACACGCCGACACATTTGTACTTATATATTGAAGCCCGGGCTGATAGCATTACTTACAGGGATAGAGGATTCATAAACGGTGATGGATTTAAGTTACTACTTGCAAAGCCACAGAAAGATTCTCTGACTGATGAATACTATGATATAGGGTTCTCGCCGTCAAAAGATAAATATTACCGGGGAAGAAAAGGCATTTGGGATTATAACATACCACAAAATAGCGGTAAGAAATTGAGTTCAGCAACTCAATTTGCAGAGAAGGAATATGATGGAAAATGCGGGTTTGAAGTTTTATTGGCATGGAAAGATATTGAACCTTATCATCCTTGGTTTTCGGAACAATTGGGTTATAATTTATATTTCGCAAAAGCGATAAGCAATAATAATGCTTTGGGGTATTCCGTTGTTGAAGACGAAGGAATCTGGGATGAAGAAATCCCTAAAAGAAATTTTAAAACAATTACTTTCGGAAAACCCAAAAAAGTGAATCAGGAAATTGTCACTGCAAAACTCAGCAAAAGAAACATTAGCACGGCTGAACCACTATGGCTAAATCTAATTTCTGGATCAAACAAAAGTGGTTCTAAGTTAATTGAAGTTGACATCAAGAACGACTCGTCCAAAACAGTAGTGAGCAGAAAAGTAAATGTAAAGCTCAATAAAGAATTACAAAACGAGTTTTTGAAATTTGACCTCGATGGTTTACTTCCCAATCATTATAGCCTGTTTGTTTATTCCAATAAGGACACTATTGCTCAATATGATTTTGTTATTTTTCCCAAATTTGATTTCAATGAAATTCGAGTACATATTCGGAATAACAAACATGGTTTGCCATTGGGGACAGTTAATACCCTGGTTTTCAAAATAAATTTGATTGAACTGAATTTAAACAAATTAAAAATGTATGAAACCGGGAGGCAGCTGTTCGACGAGTATCTCAAGTTTCAAAATGAATACGCGCAGTTTTTAAAAGGAATTGACCCTTACCAAGGAATTACAACCTATTATAGAAGGGCTTTTAAATCCAAATATGACAGTACTTATCAACCATACACTATCAAACTACCAAAGAACTATAATCCAACAAAAAAGTATCCGCTATTAGTCTTTCTCCATGGTAGTGGTCAAGACGAGCAACATTTATTAAAAAGTGCAAGAAGCGGAGGCAATTTTATTGAACTTGCTCCATTTGCCAGAGATATGTATCGGTGTTATTCTTCAGACAGTTCTCAGAACGATATTATTGAAGCCATTGATGATGTAAAACTTCATTTTTCTGTAGATAGTCATAACATAATTGTAGGAGGGTTTTCTATGGGAGGTTATGGTGCATTAAGAACTTTTTATCAACATCCGAAGTTGTACAAAGGAGTTGCAGTATTTGCCGGACATCCGGATTTAGCAAATGAATGGTTAGGAGAAGGGCATCCAAATTTCTTAGACGATAAGTTTCTAACCAATTTTTTGAACATCCCTGTATTTATTTATCACGGAAGAAAAGATGGGGCATTGCCAATCTCTAAAATAGAAGAATTAATAACTAATCTAAAATCAAAGGGTATTACTGTAACTGAGCGATTAATCGAGAATAAAGCGCATGAGTATCCGGAAGATGAAACCAATAATATTTACTTTAAGTGGTTAACGCAAATTGTAGAAAAGTAAACAACGAACCGCTCCCATAGTATCGTCCATCGATGTCGCAACGGCGAAAGCCCCGGGCGTTTGGTGGCAAACATACAACATCACCCTACAAATTCAAAACTTTAATTTGCTGACATTTGTTTTTCTCCCCAGCTACGCATTTGATTAATAAACGGAATTAGTTCTTTTCCAGTTTCGGTAAGTGAATATTCAACTTTTGGTGGTACTTCTAAATAAACTTTTCTTATCACTAATTCGTCAGCTTCCAGTTCTTTTAGTGTTTGGGTAAGCATTTTTGGTGTAATACCCACTATTGCCCTGTTTAATTCACCGTATCTCAATAAGCCATCCCTCAATACCCATAAAATCCGCCCTTTATACTTTCCGCCGATTCTTTGAAAGGCATAATCAACTGCACAAAATGCGTTTTTACTTTTATTTTTCATTTATTTTAAAAACTTAAAATACTGATAATCAATATTACTATACTTTTAGTAAGTACCATACTTTATTGTATGTAATTGCCGTAAAGGTAATAAATACTTTTATTTGCAAAAACTTTTAATAAAATAAACAAAAAAATAATGAATGCATTAGCCAAAAAAGTACTTTATTTTCCAGTTACTAAAATTATTGTAGGAATTTGCGTTCCATTTTCACTATTTGTAGTAATTCAAAACTTTGTATTAAAACCAGTTTTTTACAGCATTATTCAGGATAAAAGTATTGCTGACCCTATTATTATTTTTATTGCTTCAATAGTATTATTAGTTAGTTATTACTATTTTTTCCGTTTATACGATAAAAGAGAAATTACCGAACTATCCCTGAAATACTTACCTAAAGAAATGTTTGGGGGTTTTCTATTTGGATTTTTGACAATCTCATTATCTATTTTCATTTTATATTTATTGGGGTTCTATCAGGCTTTTAGTATTTCAACTACTCATTACACAGCAAGGATGTTCACTGTATTACTATTTGCGGGGATAGTAGAAGACTTATTTCATAGGGGATTAATCCTAAGAGAATTGGAAAATTGGTTAGGTACTCAGATAGCCATTTTCATTGCCATGTTGGTAGAATTACAACACATAACCAATCCAAATTTCAAACTATATGTTATAATATTATATTTGACTTGGGGCTTTACAATGGCAATGATGTTTATTTATACTAAAAGAATATGGCTACCTTATTTCTTTCATATAGGCTGGAATTTTGCTCAGCCTTTTTATGGCTCCAATCTCACTGGGACAAATGATATGGGCAGTATCATTCAATCAAAATTTACAGGCCCTGAAATATTTACAGGTGGTGCAGTTGGAATGGAAGGTTCAATTTTTACGGTATTATTTCTATTAACTATTGGTATTGTTCTTTACCACCTTGCCAAAAAAGATGGTAAAATTGTAAAAGGCAAACTGTTTAAATGATGAATTTAAGAGATTCCCTTTTAGGTCTTGACAATTATTTTATACCAAAGATCATTGGTGAAGAAAATGACCAATATATTAAAATAGTAAAAATAAAAGGTAACCATGTTCCCTGGCATAATCACAGAAACGAGGACGAAATGTTCTATGTATTTAAAGGCTCATTGCTCTTGGAGATTGAAAATAAAGGCGCCTTTATAATGCGACAAGGCGATATTTATGTGGTTAAAAAAGCAACAAATCATCGAGTTTCTTCAAAAAGGGAATGTTTGATTATGCTAATTGAACCTAAGACAACAGAACATACAGGCAAGATAAAGTCCATTATAACAAAATCTGTTGATGAACAAAAATAGTAAGATTAAAAATTTTACAAACATTCAGTCATCCTACCCAAATCATTTAATTTAGGTGAACCCATCAATATCATAGGTAACAGCCGCGGCAGACAAAAAGTACCTTGATATCTCGTTTTGTTATATTTAACTATAATCGATTTGTATCGATCGATAAGCTCAAATATTATACACACACCTATTTAACATCATACAAAAATAAAAGTCACTTAGAATGCACCTAAATCAGTCGCTTTTACCTACTTTTGGAATGTAAATGGCAGTTTTTAGACAAACTGACGTTAGTGTCAATTTTATAAGACCGACAGAAATATGACAAACCAACAGAATTTCACTTTTATAAAAACTGACAGAAAATTAATCAAATTAAATTTTGACGATATTTTATTTGTAAAAGGTTTGGGGAACTACGTTGAAATATTTGTAAAAAACAACAAAAAATTTGTTTACTATAAGGGCTTGAAAGACCTGATTGACAAATTGCCAAATGAATTTATGAGGGTTCACAATTCGTACATCATTAACCTAAAAAATGTAGAGCATATTGAAGATAATCATTTGATAATTGAAGAACATAAAATTACGGTTGCAAAAAGTTACAAAGAATGTTTAATAAGTTGCATTAACAAATTATTGCTCTAAATATAAAAAGAGACAATCTAAATAAAAACAACTGATGAGTAAATAATTCATTTTTAGAATAGAAATTATGTGAATTACTTTGTTCAAAAAAATAAAAATATGAAACAATTATTATTTTGCTTAACAATTATCGCAATTATGGCAACTAACAAATTAAATGCTCAAAACAAGAATTATAAGAATGACGTACAAACCATTGATGCACTAATGAAAGCGAGTTACGAAGTGGTTTCGGGAGAAAAAGGTGCTAAACGACAATGGGATAGAGACAATTATCTACATCACCCAAAAGCAGTATATTCATATTTTGACAGAGAGCAGCAAAAGCAAGCAACTATGACTTTAGAAGAATTCCATAAAGAAACTGATGAAATGGTTTTTGGATCAGCATTCTATGAGAATGAAGTTAATAGAGAAGTCAGAGTTTTTGGTAATATTGCACACGTTTGGAGTACATATGAAACGAAATTAGAAAAAAATGGAAACGTTGAAAGAAGAGGAATAAATAGCATTCAATTAATTTTTGAGAACAATCGTTGGTATATTATTTCTTGGACATTTTGTGGAGAAACCGACAAAAACATAATTCCAAGAACATTTGACAGAAATTAGAAAAAACTACCACTAACAACTAAGTTTTCGCAGTGTGCGGAGCACAAGCCATGACTTGAGCGTAGCGACTGATGAATGCAGCTAAAACAAAATGGAACAATATGAATAAAACTCCGTTGAACCCTGCCTGACAGAGTGGTCAGGCGGGCGGGGCCTTAGGTAGTCAGCCTTTGCAGTCGGATAAACTCTGCCAGATGTGAAAAACGAAATTTTGTGTTACAACTCAGAGCGTTACAAGTTACTGCCAAAGCGGTACAAGTAACGCATTGGCGTCAGAACTATGGGATATCGTCAGGTACCTTGACTATTATTGTTCCTTTGCAAATAGAAAAATCATTCAAAAATAAAAGTCACTTAGAATGCACCTAAATAGGTCGTTTTTACCTACTTTTGGAATGTAAATGGTCGGTTCCAGGCAACTTCCCGTTGGTAGCAATTTTACAGACAACTTTCAAATGGACATTATTTACGAACTACTCTTTACTTTGCCAGACAAAGTCGGAAGATGATAAAATCTATTATTGTGAAAATATGAAAAACCTTTTCCCAATCCTTGATGAGATTTTAAAACCATTTTTATCTTCTAAAATATTGTCCTGGCAACATTTTGAAAAACTAAAGTGGTTAAAAAATGAAAAATGTTATAGAGGGAGCAGTTCAAAAATACCAACAGGTGGTTGTATCGACTGGAATTACGAAAATATAGAAAAAACATTGACAACTTTCCTAAAGGACAAAGCACTTCATAACCATATTTGGAATAACCTTAATGGAAATCCGGGCATTCCTATTCCCCAAAATTCATTGGACAAACGCGGCTATGTTTTTCATTACAGTACTACAGTTTTTGGAGATAGAAATAAATTAAATCGAGACAAAACAACTGATTGGTATAATAGAATTACTGATTTTAGATTTCAAATTCAGTACTTGTTGCGCAGTTAAGCAGCAAGAGCCGTTTTGAGTTTGTTTAATAATTTTTGTTTGGAAAAATTATTTAATTGTAGCGTAGCAACTGCTGCCGCTTTACAAGTCAATCTTGCGATAAGCCCGTCTGATGTTTTGGCATAATTTCTTTTCACCATAAATTGATCATCTAGTCGGGAAATTTTCGTTTCTATCTTTTTCCTATGATACGCAGAAGCTTTCGACCACATCGTTTGACCTTTCATGTTAGCTCTTAAAGGCGTAACTAATTGGATTGATTTTGTCTCAAATAAGGACAACTGAACGGACTCAGATATATAACCATTATCTCCAAGTAGTTGACAAAAGGATATAGAATTCTGATAGACAATGAATACAAAAAGCCAAATCCTGATTATAAACTGATAGAAAAATGGCGTAAAGAAGGTGCCAGAGATTGAGTTCTTTTCTTAAAGGTATATGTCAAAACATGGTCTGCAACAATCGGAACTTGACGCTCACCCTCTAACTAATTCTGCTGTCATCTTTCTGATCCTGTCTTCAAGTTTTTCGGAGGTCAGTTTTTCCCTGCTCAACCTGTCTGCTATGATCGGAAATGAAAATGGCGTCGCTTTGGATGGACGGCTGATGACGATATGGCTTTTTATGATTTTTTGCAGTGACTTACGCATCCTTTCTTCTTCCAGCTGGAAAATCATGACTTCATCATAAGTCTGCCTGAACAAAAGGTTGTCCGGCTCGTAGTCCCTGAATACATCAAAGATCAGTTGGCTCGATGCCTGAAGATGTCTTTCTTTCTTTTGTCTGCCCGGAAATCCTGTAAAGACCAATCCCGATATCCGGGCAATATCTCTGAATTTTCGTCTGGACATCTCCACACTGTTGATGCTTGACTGTATATCAGATGTCAGGTTTTTTGTAGAAAAAAGGTCAGGACTTATGACGGCTTCCACATCTATCTCCTGATCTGAAAGCAATTCAAAACCCAGATCATTCATAGCGAGAGAAAATGAAATAGGAAACATCATAGACAATCTTTTGGCGATGAGAGCTGCCATCCCTTCGTGTACATTCCTCCCTTCAAATGGATACATGATGAGATGGTGACCTTCCTTGCTCTCAAAATATTCTACAAGAAATTCATCTTCCTTTGGTATGAGTGATCGGCGAGCCTGCATTTCAAACAGAGGGACTAACGCTTCAATTTCCTGATCAACAATGATACCTTGATTATAAGCATAGATCTTCTGGCGCAGTACTTCTGACATCTGCGAGCTCAAGGGCATACGCCCGCCTGCATAGGAAGGTATCTTCCCTGATTTGGCTTTGGATGGTCTCACCTGTGCTGTCATTTCTTTGAGCCTTACAAACTCTAAAGCTTGTCCTGCAAACCAAAAGACATCTCCGGGATTGAGCTGTGAGACAAAATATTCCTCTATCGATCCAAGACTTCCGCCTTTTAGCATCCTGATATTGATCATTACTTCCGACACAATAGTGCCTATAGACAAACGATGTCTTAAGGCCTTCCTTTTGTCACTGACATGAAACAAACCCGATGCAGCAATTTCTATTTTTTTATACTCATCATAAGCCTGTAATGAATCGCTCCCCGATACTAAAAACTGCAAAACCTGAAGCCATTCTTCTCTGGATATCGATGCATAGCAAAAAGTATTTGAGATTTCCTGATAAATCTCTTCCTGATAAAAACCTTCAGAGACTGCAAGTGTCATCAGATACTGGATCAACACATCAAATGAGCGGATATAAGGAATTCTTTCTTCAAGATCATTATTTTCCATAGCCATGCGCAGGCCTGCTGCTTCTACCAGCTCCAGGGCATGGGTGGGTACAAACCATATGTGACTTTCGGCGCCCGGTTGATGTCCGCTTCTGCCGGCTCGCTGTACAAACCGGGCTACACCTTTTGGGCTGCCTATCTGTATGATGGTTTCCACAGGTCTGAAATCAACGCCAAGATCCAGGCTGCTGGTACAAACAACAGCCTTAACTCTTCCTTCATACAATGCTTCTTCTACCCACTCTCTGATATCTTTGCTTATGGATCCATGATGCATGGCTATCTGACCAGCCAGGTCGCTATCTAAATCCAGCAATTTATGATACCATATCTCACATTGTGCTCTGGTGTTGGTAAATATCAGGCAAGTTTTACTACTATGTACAATTCCCAATACTTTATCAGCCAATTTTAGTCCAAGATGACCAGCCCAAGGGTAGGTTTCGACTTCATCAGGAATAACAGAAAGTATAGAAATAACCTTCGGAATTTCAGCTTTGATAATCGCCCTTTGATCTTCAGGTACAGGATACAAAAGGACATCTATCGCTTCCTGCATATTGCCGATCGTGGCAGAAATGCCCCAGATTTTTAGATTTGGACATATTTTTTTCATTCGTGACAGTGCCAGTTCGACCTGTACACCTCGTTTTGAGCCCATCAATTCATGCCACTCATCTGCTACGACGGTTTTCAGGCCGGAGAAAAAAGCAGGATATCCAGGAGTGGAGAGCATCACATGAAGACTCTCAGGTGTTGTGATCAGGATTTGCGGAGGGTGTTGAAACTGATCTTTTTTTTCTTTTCCCGTGGTATCACCGGTGCGGATAGCTACTTTCCATGGAAGCTCAAATGCCACAATCGCCTTTTCACAGGATAAAAATATTTCTTTTGCAAGCGCACGTATGGGTGTGATCCAAATCAACCTCAGACCCTGTTTCTTGTCAGGAACAGAATCATGCTCAGCATTTTGATTTAAATAGTCTATCATCTCAGCCAAGAGGATAGAGTACGTTTTACCACTGCCTGTGGGTGCATTGACTAAGCCGGATTTGCCGCTGATGTATGCCTGCCAGGTTTCTTCCTGAAAAGGCATCGGTGACCAGCCCATTCGTGAAAACCATTTTAATACCTTTGTATATCCTTGTGACTGCAAGCTACGAGACTATCAATTTTGTTAATGTTGATAATGATAATGCCTATTGGATGAAATAGTTTATTTTACTACATTGAATTAGATAGATGAAGCATGCAAAGTTACAGTTTTGAAAGCGCATCTGTGATCTGATACTCAAACACTTCATCAAAACGCTCAAAGTATGGTTCTCCCATTTTTTTTACAGGTTGAACCAAACCATCGCTTTTTCCAAATTGGTTTTAGCCCTTTTTATGTCCTTCATTTCCGTATATATCAAGCCTGACTGGTAAAGCGCTTCTGTAAAGTTAGGATCAAAACGCAAGACCAATCCATAATTTTTGAGTGCTTCCGGATAATTTTTGAGTTCTTGATTACACCTGCCTTTGTAAAAGTATATTAAAAAACTACTTTCAGGTGAAAATCCAAGTTTTGCTTCCTCAATGAGCACTGTATCAAATGTGTTTATCGCTTCATTGTATTTTTTTAGCTTGTATTGGGCAAGTCCTTTTAATAGTCCGCAGGGTTCGCCCCAACAAACGTTATAGGTACGTTTGCTCATTTTTGTGATCTGATCCACATCGGCAATGGTTCCTTCATAGTCCCTGTAAAAATAAATATATGACCATGCTCTGTACTTGAGCAAATCATAAGACCCTTTTTTGACGTCCATTTCCACTGCTTCATTGAGTATTTTCATAGCTTTGATATGGTCACCTCTTTTTTTGTAAGAATAAGACAGCTGGGCACGGATATCAGTATTTTGCGGGGACAATATTATCGCAGAGTCTTTATACAATCGATGTTTGTCTATGGGTTGACTCATATAATTAGACATATCATCAAACACCTTTGATAATGAGTCTCTTTGCTCTTTGGTGTAATATGCATAATACTCCGGCTTTGGCTCAGGTCTTTCACATCCTGCAAGCACCAACAACACAAATGAAAATTTGACTATATTCTTTATGGACATAGGTCTGTGATTTTCCCGTTTTCGATTTTAAACATTAAAAAAGCGTGTCCGTCTTTGTAAGGATATGTTGTATCGTCGGATTCAGATTGAGGCCATTCACGGAGAAGCATCACCTGATCCAATATATGTTTCACGATGGCTGGACCAAAAGATTTTTTCTGGTATTTCCTATCCATCATCTGTATCCCAGGTCTGCCGGGTTCGTGTCTGCAGTTGACATTGAAGTGGATAACAATATACCCATCACCTTGATCCTGAGGAGCATCTTTTCCGATTTTGTTGATCAGATATTCATTTCCATGTTTGTAGGTCATATCTGGATTGCTTTGATAGTATTCGCCTACATGTCCATCGTAGCAGTTGGAATATTGTGATGCATTGTCTTCAGGGTATGCTGTGGACTTACAATGGATGATTATCTCTTCATCACTGATGAAATATCTCATGGTCAGTTTGTTTTTACTCGCATCGAGTACTTGATACAATGGTTGTGGATTTTCTGCATTTTCATTGCATGACATAAATACTCTCTGTCCTATATTAAAAAAATGACATTTTTGCCTTTGATATTCAGAGTAAAGCTTTTCTTTTTGATAGTAGTAGTCGATTCTTGTAGTCACACTATCCTTTGAAAATGTCAGGTACTTTATCGCCTGCAAATCATCATTTGGATTTTCGGATATAGGCGTGAAGGAGTATGTTTGGTTGATGGTGCTTTTCCTTATATCTTCAGATGACAAAGATCCAGTCATCAAAGTCGGTATAAATTTCGCCCTATACTTCCAGTTTTTGTTACCTTCATAAAGTGGAAACAGCAACGTATCATTCAGTTGGAAGACATTGACCCTTGATGAATCTGCATACACGACCTCAAATGGATGATGAACCATGTGCAACGTGTCTCCAGAGGCAATTTCTTTTGAGTGTTTGCAAGAGTCTATCTCCTTACCATTAAAATCATGTAGTACGTATTTCGAGTTTCGTTTTTGTAAGAAATAGGGGTAAGGTATGGTAAGGTCAGCCACTCTATAAGTACCCATCCAAAGATTGTCATCATGTCGGGTAAGGTGGACCCCGTCGCACGAACCTAATATATCAATTACAAATATAAGGATAGTAAATCTGACATGCATCATATGATTGTAATCTAAACATGAATTGACCACAATGATAGTTCAACTTCATCAAAGCATATCTGTTAAAATACTATCTTAACAGTATCTTAACCCAGAATGGTCATATTTCATTTTCTCATCACAGACACTCTGTAAATCAGGTCATTGCGGACTTCATAGATCAATACAAGCTCGACAGGTTCCTTGGATCCCCGTCTTCCGGTGATGTATTCATGGTCGATGACTTTATTGTCAAAAACAATACGTTGGACGATCGTTGAGTGAAGTTCGGGAGACAAGTCAAACAACTCCTGATACATTTTTCTACATACAGCGAGACCGGATAGAGTCAGCTGACCATCTGCAAAATTGACAAAAACAATGTCCTCTGAGAATAAAGACATAAAACCATCGATATTTCTGGCATTGTAGTAATCCAGATTTTTTTGAACTACCTGTTCCGGAGATAGAGCTTGAGAAAACATCATATTGAAATGCAATATTAAAAACACAGAAAGTAAAGACCTTGTCATCAAATGTGTCATTCGGATGATCTCAACCCTTGTAAATAATCCCTAACTCCTGCATAAGAAACCGTCTTATCTTCAAAATGAGTTATCACTTTAACACATTCATCTTCAGATGCATTGAGGTGATTCAGTATATTCATGAGATGCATTTTCATGTGCCCCTGCTGAATGCCTGTGGTAACCAATGATCTTACTGCCCCAAAATTTTGTGCCAGTCCTACAGATGCAACAATTCGCATCAGTTTCTCGGCAGATGGATTGCCCAGTATCTCCAATGATTTTTTTGCCAATGGATGCAGTGATGTCAGGCCACCTACGGTACCTATGGCAAGAGGTACATCCAGCCAAAATCGAAAAATACCATCATTGATTTCACAATAACTCAGACTTTTGTACTGACCACCTCTCGCTGCATAAGTGTGTCCTGCTGCCTCACATGCTCTGAAGTCATTTCCGGTAGCCAGGATGACAGCATCTATACCATTAAATATACCTTTGTTGTGGGTTGTAGCTCTGTAAGGATCTAGGTGGGCGATTTTGACTGCAGTCCTGAATTTATCTGCCAGTTGTTCGGCCAGCATGCCATTGGCAAATGTACCTAAATCCTGAACAGGACAGGAAACTTCAGCCCTTACGACACACTCCGGAGTATAGTTGGATAGAATAGACATGATGATATCTATATCTCTATTTTCATCAGGAATATCCGGACTGTCTACAAAAAATCGCTCGAGAGAATCTGCAAACTTTTCAAGAACAGAATTGATAAAATTGGCACCCATCGAATCACAAGTCTCAAAATGCACCCTGATCTGGTACAACCCATGCTCTTCCTCTGTAAAATCTATCAACTCAGTGCGCGTAATCCCTCCACCACGTTTTTGCATATTTTCGATGATGGGTGCGGCATTTCCCAGCAAGAAGGATTCAATCTTATTATAGATATTTTTGATTACTGACCCATCACCATGCCATTTGAAGTGCACCTGACCCACTTTAGTCGTACCCAGGATAGTGGTTTTGAATCCACCACGATCCATCCAGTATTTTGCTGCAGCTGAAGCGGCTGCGATCACAGAGCTTTCTTCGATGACCATAGGCACACAATACACTTCGCCATCTATTAAAAAATTGGGTGCCAGTCCGTAAGGCATTACAAAATTGCAGACGGTATTTTCACTAAAACCATCTATGATTTTCTGCAATGCTTCATCTTCAAGGCTGAACAATGCAAATATATCTTTGGCTCCATCTTCATCACTCAGATAATGTTGTATCAGCCAATCCAATTTTTCATCCTTGGATAGTTTGGAAAATCCTGTTATTGTGTTATTGTTTTTTTCTGTAATCATCTTACTTTCAGCATAGATTTTGCTAACTTAAATCCCTCAATCTGCATATGGACGTACTCTGATAAAGCTTCATAATTACCCTGTGCGTGTTTCAAAAATCCTGAAGCTTGTCCATAAATTGACGGCAATTGGAGTTTGTTTGTCAAATAGTATCCATCCAGAAAATCTGATATTCCACCGGAAATGATTACTTCTTTACATTTTAGGTGAGCAAATTGATCTTTCACTATCTGATTTACATATTCTGTCATTTGCAATGCAGAATGTCCGATATTCGCCAAACCCGAATAGTGTCCTGACATTTTTTCAGACGATCTCAATATCTCCAGCATTGCAAAATTGGTACCGCCGGCAGCACCAAAATCGATAGCTGCCAAAGGCAAATCAAGTAATAATCTGAGACTCTCAGGGCCCATACCTTGACCTACTTCTTTGACCACAATAGGACAATCAAGCATGTCTATCAATTTCAATATAGTTTCTATCGGCTGTTTTTTATATCTGTCACCTTCGGGTTGAAGCCACTCCTGCATAGGGTTGACATGAACTATAAGCCCGTCGGTTTCAAGCTTTTTTAACAACTCGGTGACTTTATACACTTGCTTTTCCTGTATTAATACTTCAAGCTGAGCGATGCCCAGATTGGCATAAAGTGGCTGATCCCCGATATATTTCCTTACAGCAAAGTCTTTAATATGCTCATTTTCGTATAATAATTGACGACAGGAGCCAAGTCCCATACCCAGTCCGAATTCTCCGCAAGCTTTGGCAAGATTTTTATTTATGATACCAGCGATGGCAGTACCTCCGGTCATACTGGAGACCCAAATGGGTGCATTAAATTTTTTACCGAGAAAAGTTAATGAAATGTCTGTGTTTTCATCAGGGTGTGGCCCCAATAATGGTTCATAGTAAAATCTTGAATCAATATCCGATGAGTTTACCCTTGACCTGAAAGCCAGTTCAATATGATCTCTTTTCCTTTCTTTTGCACCGGTATCAGTGTTTTCAGCCATACTATTTTCAGGGTAATTATGGAATTTTAATAAATACAATAAAATTAGGGGTCAAATATACCACTAATGCTGATTTAATTTTTCAAATTTGCAGAACAATTAGATGGTGCTTTAGTTCAATATTAATTCCCCCCTCATTTAGAGTATGTTTAACTTTTATCATTTGGCTCCAAGCGGCAAATTTTATTTTAGTCAGCGTTATATTTTTCGCCGTAGCTTCTGGCTACGACTGCAAAATATGTCTTGCCCAAAACTAAATTTCCTCACTTTCGCTCAAACATAAAAATTTAAACATATTCTTATTGAACAGTAAAACGGTAGAAGTTCTTGCTTTTTAATTTAATATTTATAATTATGCGTTTTGGGATAATTGTTATTCTGTTTGTCTGCTACAATCATGCTGTATGGGGTCAAGCCGAAAAATCAGCAATAGATTACTATAATAAAGGTGTGGAATATTCCAATGCCAAAAACTATGATCTTGCCATAGCATCCTATTCTACATGTCTGGAAAAAGATCCAAACTACATCAAGGCCTATTACAACAGAGGTACTTGTGCATTGAGTCTTCAGAAATACGATGATGCTATTGCGGATTTTGATAAAACGCTAAATATAGATCCTGAGTTTATTAAAGCTTATCTCTATATGGGATATACCAGATTGCTTCAGGGTGATTATGATTCCAGCATCGAGATACTGACAAAAACAATCGAAAAAGATCCTGCGCTTTCCAAAGCTTATCTGCACAGAGGGACAGCTCATATGAAATCCGGCAATATTGATAATGCCATCACTGACATGACTCAAGCCATCACCATGGGTGAACACACTTATGCGGCCTTTCTGAACAGAGCCATCTGCAAAAATAAAATCAAAGATTATGCTGGTGCACTTTCAGACTTTACGGCTGCAGCCAACTTAAAACCCGATCAGTATGTAACAGCTTTTGAAAAAGCAAAAATTTATCTGAAGCTTCAAAAATATCATGAATCCATCTCAGAGCTCAGCTATGCATTGAGAAAAAATCCATCGGACGCAGATCTATACCATTATCGGGGTTATGCAAAACTGATGCTGGAAGATATGGCTTCTGCTCTTACAGATTATAATATATGTCTTCAGATCAATCCATCACATGTTCAGGGATTAAAAAATAAAGCGTTGATTTCTTCAAAAATGGGAAAACACGACGAGGCCATTACTGATTTTTCAAATTTGATAAAAACAGATCCTAAAAATGCAGAATTGTTTGTCCTGAGAGGGACATCTTATCTTACATCAAAGGAGTATGAAAAAGCTTTGGAAGATTTTACTCAGGCTATCCATCTGAAATCAGACTTTGCAGAAGCATATTTCAACAGAGCTAATACTTATACAAAACTTCTGGATTCTAAAAAAGCCTGCACCGATATCAAACAATGCATTAAGTTGGGTTACAGCCCGGCACAGGCGCATGTAAGTAATCTTTGCAATTGATTATCTTTTCCGATAATTATCGTGGATCATAATGTATTGTAAATTAAATAATTATGATTGTAAATTTTCGCAATCAATTTTCCGTTTGGTATACTACCTTTCCAATATTTAATTCCTTGCCGGCTTATACCTTGATTTTTCCATAATTGCCTGTGCATCCGTCATTTTCAACAACTCCTGAACTGTTGTTGCCGGATGTCTTTCCATATAAGCATCAATGATTTTCCATCCCACATAATTAGCTGTTCTACCTGGTGCTTCAGCAGGCATATCGGGGCTGCCCGGCGACGGATTGAGATATTTGCCGATTCGTGAGAGGTTAGATTCATAAAAGAGTTTATTCTCCATAAAAAATGACCACATCTGCAACTCATTTTCCTTACACCAGTTGAGATGTTTTAATGAATATTCAGTGATGACGGTATCATGGGTTTCCGGCATAAGTAGTTTGCTGACATAAAGTTGTTTGCCATTATGAATCATTTGATCTATCATCCTGTGTCCCGATGGCTCTCCTATTATTTCAGTCACATAGGTATCACATAGTTTTTTTGTGATATGATCCCTATTCCAGGACCTGGTGATGTAATCTGAAAAATTGGTATTCTCAGGATCGAGCATTTTGTAGTTGATATCAGGGCTTAAAAACATATCAAGTCCTATGCCAACACCATCTATCCCATTTTTATCTTCAAATATAAACATTTGGTAACCAAACTCAGAAATAAAAGTGTACACATTGGGAATTTTAGACATTTTTTCGGGAAAATAGAATTTCAAATGCCTGAACATCTCTTCTGTCTCTGATTTCACTTTTGAAAAATCACCAAAAGTTTTACTTGTTTTTGTCAGAAGCTCTAAAGCCATAGTGTCCTTCCATAATGATTCAAGCAGGATCAGGTGGCTATCCACTGGCAAACCTTTGTACCCAAGTATTTCATTCAGATAAATATTATAAAAAAAAGGTTGATTCTCCGTAATTTTCCTTAGATCAGCAATAGATTTTGCGGAGGCGAGGTCATTTTCTGTCCTCATGACATCTACATCAGCTTGAATGGATGACACATCAGGTCCATGATTGTTTTGGCATGAACTGAAATATATCAGGGCAGCCAACAAAATGAAAAGCTGGTACTTCATTGTTATCTTAATTTTTATTTCAATGTCTTATCAAACGTCAAACAACTCATTTCTATTGAGAAATTCTCATACTTTTTTAAAATATGTAAAAATATAAGTTTAGCATGTAAAAAATTACTTTCCTAAATCTACTTTGTCACCTTCAAAAATCTAAGTCAATTACACTTTCACCAAAATGTAATCAACCGGAAAACTGATATTTTTTTATGGTTAAGATTCCTTATAATGGCGACAGAATTATTTTTATAATAAAGACATGTGTATCATCGTCTTTATAAAAATAAATTCTCGTCGGTATAAATGGATGGGTAAATTAGGGTCACAACTGTTGGGTTAACCCAACAGTTTTCCAATCAATAGGAAAGTCAGTATAATTTGACAAGGTAAAACTAATTGACTCACATAACTTATCAATATTTTTTAAAAATAAGTTTAGCATAAAATTGCCACCAAAAAAACATAATTTTGCATCTTCTTCTGATATACATGCAATAAATATGTCCAAAATAATAAGAAATTGCTTCTTTTTAGTGTTTGTTTTGACTTCCATCTGGTCCTGTCAAAACGAAGTCGTGCAAAAAATGGGATCAAAACCCTCAGCCATGGGTAGGATCAATAATGTAGTCATTGTGGCTGATCAAAACATCACAGAAAGTGATCTGGCTGATACCATTTCATATTATTTTGAGTCTCCATATCCCATTCTTACAGCAGACGAACCAATATTTGACATCAGATACATGACTCCGAAACAAGTGCTGACACAACCTTATACCAAGGAGTTGCGCACCTATGTCATCATTGCCGATATTTCAGATACATCATCGGTATCATCCAAAATGATCATAGAAGATCTCGGCAATGAAAAATTTCAAAGAGCCCTTACTGATCCGGAATTTACATCTTCTGTAGGTCAGGATAAGTGGGCCAGGGGACAGCTCATCATATATATATTTGCCAAAGGGCGCAATAACCTGGCACAAGCCATCAATAAAAATTTTGCTGCTATTGCCAAAAGAATCAATCAACACGATCAGAAAAACCTCGCAGCCACTGTGTATGGGATTCAGGATATCAATAGTGAACTTACCCGTACAGTGTTTGATCAGTTTGGTTTGAATATCCGCATACCCGGCCTGTATAAGAAAGCACTCCACGATACCAACCTTCTCTGGGTAAGGCTGGACGACAAGGAAATGAATCAAAGCTTAGTGTTTAGAAAATTTAAGTATGAAAACAAAAATCAGTTCAGGATGGACAATATCATCAGGCTGAGAAATGAATATGGTAAACAATATATCCGTACTTCGCAAAAAAATGCTTATATGAGTACCAATGTGATAGATTTGCCCACTTTCGAGTACACCTATATCCAAAATAATGTTTATACCAAAGAAGTTCGCGGTATATGGGAAACCGTCAATGACTTCATGGGTGGTCCGTTTGTATCATATTTGCTGCACAATGAAACAAAAGGTGAAGTTGTTTTCATAGATGCATTTGTTTTTGCACCAGGCAGAGAAAAGAGAGACCTGATCCAGCAATTGGATTGTATCGTCAAGACTGCAAATTTTTCAGGAGTAGTAAAGTAGAAGCTATACCCTTTATTTAAGTTGGAATACTAAAGTTTTAAAAACCTTTCTTCTTCTCCAAAATCTAAATATGGATGATATATTTTCAAAGTTTCGATATCCTGAAGTTGATGTTTTTTAAATGTGGCGTGTTCTTTAGATGTGGGATTAAAAGGCCGATGTTGGACTGCTTTTAGTATTGAATCGATCTTTTTGTTGAGGTCAGATGATTCTTTGTTAAAAAAACACTCCCCAAATTTTTGCCAGATATAGTCTATCGCGACTACATTGGGATGTATCATGTCAGCATCATAGTATCTGTAATCCCGCAGATCATCCATCAACCACTCATATGCCGGAAAATACAAAATCATCTCACTCTGTGCTATGAGTTTTTCAATCATTCCGTGGAGTCTGGCTTTACTGAAACTGTTTTCGATGATGCCATCCCTGATGTGTCTTACCGGACTGACGGTCATTATGATTTTTACATGTGGATTCTTTTTATTCAATTGTTCAATAGCTTCTTTCATTGCCTTGAATCCATCTTCGGTAGTCGTTTCGATTTTTTCAAAATTATCTGGAGGCAGTTTGTGACAATTGGCCACAATCCGATCATTTTCTATGTGGCGGTAAGCAATGGATGTCCCCAAAGTCACAAACAAAAAATCAATGTCCTGTATACTTTCATGAACAGATCTTATGCATTCATTTATGTTCTGACGTGTTGTCTGCTTGTCAGTGTGGCACAAAGAAGAGTGAAAGTCGGGATGCACCCAAACTCCCTGAGACATCAGTAGTTCACTGTCTTCAATATATTGTTTGTCGATAGCCCTACTCAACAGATAAGAAATTGAAATCGGATTGAATACTGTACCAAATGGATTGGAAATACATTTAAATTTATACTTTTGCAATCTTTGACCGATATGATGCGAAAAACATGATCCTATAGTCATGGATTTGGAGTAGTGACATAGTGTAATTGGTGATATTGGAATAGATAATTCTGTTCTGTGTAACATAAAATGTACGGGTTGTATTACGAAAATGTAAAAATGAATCTTTTTTCCAGAATATTCAAAAAAACCTCGGATACGAAGACACCAAACATACAGTTTGGCAGGTTTACTGACACATACAAGTCTGATGAAAAGTATGAAGCCTGGGACAAATCCATTGAACTTTTTGAAAATGAAAAATACCTGAACAGTTACGCTGCCTTGATGGAATTTCTTAAAACTGATGAGAAGGAAAATGTCAGTTATTCTCAAGTACAAGGCAAACTGAATTTTACTATTTATCAGGGTTCAAAACTCATTGAAGGCCAGGCAGATCACAAAAAATTTTCTGCTGAAGCCAAAATCGCCATCATGAAAAAGCAGCACCTTGGTTTGTTGAGATTGCTTCTGGAAGAAAATTTTGACCTGAAATATTCCAGATATTCTCTTGACGAAAACAATTGTATATGTCTGAAATTTGATACTTTTGTAGAAGATGGATCACCGCACAAACTCTATCAGGCACTAAAAGAAATTTCGACCGTATCCGATAGGAGGGATGATGTGCTGATGGAAAAATTTGCCGATCTGGAAGCAATTAATTATCATCATACCAGACAAATATCACCTCTGGAAAAGCAAGTCAAGTATGATTTTTATAAAACAGTATTAGATAATATTATCCGTGAATTTGAACATGGTAAACTCAATACTTTCATGTATCCCGGTGGTTTGTCATTTTTGCTTTTGGATGGCTTGTACGCTATTGACTATCTAATAAAACCTGAAGGCAATGTTATGGAGATGATCCATGACAGCCATGACATGTACTTTGCTGACAACATTACGCTGGTGCATGACAAAAACAAGGCCCTGATCGCTGCTTACAGGACGTTGGAAAATATCACTTTTGATGATTTCAGCAAAGAACTATATGAAGTAAATTCGACCTTTGGCTTGTCCGTTCCTGACGGACATCAGAGATTGGTAGACATCATAGACGCCCAGATCAATGATTTTGACTGGTATTATCAAAACAAATATTATAATTATGCAAAGGCCATTTGTGGATATGTGGTAGGTTTTTCCTTATATTCCTATTCGCTGCCAGGCCCTTCTAAAGATCTCCTGATTTTATATTATCGTATTGTTTACAACCATTATTTTAGTGCATTGGGATTCAGTGATGTCTTTTTATTTGGCAATGCTTTTTATAAAAAAAATATCAATTCGACAATAAAAAATATCATGCAGCAGCATCATGATAGATATCCCGGCCTGAAGGCAGACGTGAGATTATTGAATTTCACTGACGAGTACCTGTTTTGTAAGAGCTATCTTAGCATGTTAAAAAATATAACATATCCCGACTAAAATGAAAAACAGCAGGGACATCATATCATTTTTTGAAAAAGTCATCATCCAGATAGCTACACCTTACAGTACTGGCACGGGTTTTTATCTTAAGGATTATGACCTCATTGTCACCAACGAACATGTGGTAAGAGGAAATAAAAGTGCCATAATAGCCGGGAATGAATTTGAAAAGCAAATCGTTGATGTAGTGTATCTGGATACAAAATTTGATTTGGCTTTTTTAAAATCTCCGGTACATCACACCATGCCGCATGCCGAACTTACTGCCACAAATCACCTTGACGAAGGTGAAAACGTGATTGCGGTCGGACATCCTTTTGACCTGAAGTATACTGCTACCCAAGGTATCATATCCAGCTTACTTCATCACGAAGATGATATCAGATATATTCAACATGATGCAGCACTTAATCCGGGTAATAGTGGTGGTCCACTCGTGGATAGCAACGGGCATATCATCGGCATCAATACCTTTGTCATTCAAAATGGTAACAATATAGGATTTTCTTTGCCATCTGACTATTTGATCCAATGTATCTCTGAGTTTAGGAATGGGGAAAATAAAAGAGGAGTGAGATGTTCATCTTGTAACAACATCAGTTTTGAATCAGAAGAAAAATCAAGTGGTTACTGTGAAACTTGCGGCGCCCCTTTAGAAATGATTGCACAGATAGATGAGTATGAACCATTTGGTGTATGCAATACTGTAGAGAATATACTAACAAATCTGGGATTCAATGCTCCATTGACCAGAAAAGGTCCCAACAATTGGTCTGTTAAAAAGGGGAGTGCTCTGGTCAATATTTCTTATTATGAAAAAACCGGAATGCTTATCGGCGATGTTTTTCTATGTTCATTACCGGAAAGAAATATTGGAGAGCTTTACCATTATTTACTCAGAAAAAACCATGATCTTGAAGGTATGGCGTTGTCGATCAAAGATCAGGATATCATTCTTTCTTTACTTATTTTTGATCAGTTCATCCATCAGGATACTTTACTGAAATTATTTTCACGGCTTATTGATACTGCAGACGTCATTGACACTATGCTGATAGATCGATTTGGAGCTAAAGAAAAAGTCTTGCATAACAAATAGGTATCAATGATCTACAAAGGTCAATGTCCTTTATCAGCTGATTCAATCCTTTTGTGTTTCAATGACTTACTTGACTTTGAAGGAACCAAAACTAAAGTCAGACTTTGACCGGTAGTGAAAATACTACTTCTAAAGGAAGACCAAAAGAACACTGTCCTAAAGTCATAGTCCTTGGACACTTCAACTTTTATAAAAAATACTAAAAACAAGGGATTTTAAACTGATCCTGGCCCAAAATGAATATATAAATGTTAAAGTAAGTCAGCTACACCATAATATTAGTATTTTGTCGTTAACTTTACACCTTAATACTAAAAGTTGGTCTGCATTTTGCAATTTTATATTTTGCAAAAATATTTAATCTGATATGTACATGAATAACATCGTTACCAGAATTTTAATATTATTAGTGGTTATGTCTTCTATAAGATTATATAGTCAGGACATACATTTTTCACAGTTTTATATGTCTCCACTCAATCTCAACCCTGCGATGACCGGCGTGATGAACTGTAAAACCAGAATGATTGCCAATTACAGGAATCAATGGGCCGCCGTGCTTGCTGCCAATGCTTACAATACCTATTCTGTATCATATGATCAAAAAATCCCTGTAGGAAGAGAAGACTATTTCGGTATAGGTGGCTCTTTGTGGGGTGATGTGGCAGGTGAGTCAAGATTTGGAACTACACAGGGTAGAGTCTCATTGTCATACAGTAAAAAAATGGCTGGCTCCAGAAAAAAAGCAAGCTATCTTGTCATCGGAGCAGATGGAGCTTTAAGTTCAAGAGGCATAAGCAGAGCAGACCTGAGATGGCCATCACAAATCACATCAACCGGTTTTAATCAAAGTATAGACCCTAATGAACCTCGCTTTCAGGATACCGATTTCTTATACCCGGACATAGCAGCAGGATTATTGTGGTTTAGTGTCCTTGATGACAAGACCAACTGGTATGCAGGAGCTGCAATGCATCACCTCAACAGACCAAATGTATCATTTCTTGGCGAAACTGTCAGTCTATACAGTAGATATACAGTTCATGCAGGGTTACAATTTGAAGTGGCAAGAAAGATATCGATGTTGCCATTTGCAGTATTTATGTCTCAGGGACCACACAAGTCTCTCAATGCCGGTACCAATTTCAGATTTGCTCTCGGTCCCGCAAAAATATCCAATCAGTCCTGGGAGGCTGGTCTTTGGTATCGAATAGGCAATAAAGTTCCTTCAGGATTACATTCTGATGCACTTATTTTGTCTTCAAGATTCAACTACGAAAACTTTAACATAGGCTTCAGTTATGATGTAAATATATCAGGATTGAGTGCGGCTTCCCGAGCAAATGGCGCTTTTGAGTTTTCATTAGTATACAATATCTGCGGACCGGAAAGCAGGGGCGTCTATTGTCCAAGATTTTAATCTGAAATTTTTTTTATACACAAGTCAAAATTGTAAAAAAAATTACTTAACTTTGATTTGTTGTTTAAGGGAGTACGTTTAAAGTTTCATCATTTAGCTCCAATCTGCAAATTTTATTCTCTCTTGCGTTATATTTTTTGGTCTAGTAACCAACTCCGACTGCAAAATATGCCTTACATAAAATTAAATTTGCTCACTTTCGCTCAAACATGAAAATTTAAACATACTCTAATTTGAAGAATTTATTTTTTCGGATTTTTACATACTCATTATCTCATCTCAAAACCATTAATTCATGTTCGGAGGAAAAAATGAAAAACAATCAGGCCAAAATGGTGCAGCTCCATCGGCCAATGTCAGTAACAGTATTGTCGAAGGTACTCAAATCAATGGCAATATCATGGCAACTAATGATATCAGAATAGACGGAACCCTTATAGGCAAATTAGATTGCAAAGGAAGAGTGATAGTCGGACCACAAGGCAAAATAGAAGGTGATGTCAAATGTGTTAATGCCATCATAGAAGGCGCATTTACCGGAAATATAGAAGTAATTGAATTATTGGCTGTAAAAGAATCTGCAGTGATCAATGGAGATATCATCACCGATAAACTCATGGTTCATACAGGTGCAGTCTTTAATGTAAGTTGTAGTATGGGTGGTCAAAAGCTCAAGTCACTCGTCCACAAAGACAATTTACAAAAAGTGTCTCAATCCTGATAACCTATTAATAGTGTCTGAAAAAAACACTGATGATACACAACAAAGAAAAAGCAGGTACGCTTATCTGAAGTATTCGGGTCTTGCCTTCCAGATGGCCGGAGTTGTAGTATTTTCAATATTGGCAGGCCAATGGTTAGACAATAAATTAGGTTTTGAAAAACCCATCTTTACAATCTCCTTTGTTTTGTTTTTTTTCAGTGCATTCATGTATAAATTGTACAGAGAGCTGCTTCAAAAATGAACCACTATCTAATTTTTTTTGGAAAGCTTCTTGCTGTCATCATTATATCATCGTGTATAATGACTTTCGTACATACATTTCCGGTATTTTATCATTATAAAAACTTATCCTTTTACAGCATAGCAATGTTTGCTGTGATGAGTGTATTTTTATACTTTTTTTTGTACAAATCGCTATATGTCAAAGACAGACAAATATTTATATCAGTAACATTACTCAATATGTTTGTAAGGATGGCAGGGTCGGTTGTAATACTTTTGGTATACAAAAATAAAATAGATCCTCCTAACAATAAATTCATCATTTCTTTTCTGATTATTTATGTGATTTTCACTATATTTGAGACTTATTTTATGGTCGGCCTCGCTGATAAAAAACACGAAAATAAAACGTTATGAGCACATATGGATATCAGACAATGTACGAAATTAATGACCTTCACACTTTTGATGACGAAACTTTATCATCAAAAGATATCAGAATAGTATCAAGAGAAGGAAACATCATAAAACTATTTTTTGACCACAAATCTTATCAGGCAGTCATTAAAGATTTTGATCCGCAAACAAAAAAAGCGTGGATCAATGTATCCGGATTTGATTTCAGAATCAAAATAAATGAGCCATTAGACAAGCTAATCAATGATCTAGGATTTCTTAAAGCTGCCAAACATTCAGTAAAAGAAATTAAATCTCCTATGCCGGGATTGGTAGTCAATATTTTTGTTAAGGAAGGTGATTCTGTGTTGGAAGGTGACAAGTTACTTACTCTGGAAGCCATGAAAATGGAAAACATCCTGAAATCACCGGGAGACGGTATCATTAAGAAAATAAATATAGGAAAAACACAAACTGTAGATAAAAATCAGATTTTGATTGAATTTGAATGATACGTCATTCAGCATCATTCTTTTTTTGATATAGGGTTTTGTTGTTTATTTTTTTCAGGCATTTTTTTACCGAAATGCTGTACCCAGTATTTGTCAACTTTTGCGACTGCCATTTCTTCCACTCTCGGGTGCATCAGCATGGTGCAGTGTTGATAACTTTTTAACCAGTCGTTAAGGACTTCTTCAAATGTTTTTTGTCCTTCGCCGAGATTTTCTCCTGCGACCATCCAATTATATCCTGCTTTCTGAAGTCTCTCGCCTATATTGAGACCATCTTTGGAGAAGTGAGCAAAAAAATTAAAATCCTTCATTTCTTTTGCCTGGGTAAAAGCACTTTTGTACAATATACCATCCCAGACTATCGGTTGCACTGGTTCCATGTACCTTCTTCCACAATAGCACCCTTTGCTTCTGATGTTATTGACTGAATCTATCATCAGTTTTTTTTGTTCAATTGCAGGTTCAGCAAAATCATTTTCAACTGTTCCTACAAATAAAAAACTTAAAAGCATGATCCATTTCATAAAAATATCAATATTGCCAAGGATTCGAAATTCTAAAATAAACGGAAAAATTAAGAATGTGTTTTTAAACGAGCACATTATCATGCAATTTTAACGCATTTTTAATAATAAACAGAATTTTGAAAGGTTTTTTCTTTAATTATAAAAATGCAGCACCAAAAACACCGGCAGAATCTCCCAACGTTGGCTTGAAGAATTTTGTATCTAATCGAAGATTAAAAACATGTTTTTTAACTTCTTCAACTCCTTTAGTATACAGCTCATCAATATTTCCGACTCCTCCGCCGATCACTATGGCATCTGGATCGATGATATTGATCACCACAGATACAGCTTTTCCAAAAAAATGAAATAATCTTTCCATAGTTGCTGTGGCATGTATATCGCCCTCCTTTCTGTAAGCATCCACAATTTCTTTTAATGATTTCCTTGCCCCTGATATCTGTTCGTAAAATTTTTCCAGAGCTGGCCCAGAAATGATCGTCTCGACACATCCGGTTTTACCACAGTAGCATGATCCTCCTGAATCATCAAGGTGATTGTGTCCCCACTCTCCACAGATACCTTGTCTGCCATTGAGAACTTTTCCATCAACAACCAATCCGCCGCCAACCCCTGTGCCCATAATCACTCCGAAAACAACTTTAGCCTCGGGCATGTGATCTTTTATGCACCCGAAATTAGTTTCTGCGACTGCGAAACAGTTTGCATCATTGCTCAGAATAAAAGGAATACCCACTAATGAGTTGATATCTTCATTTAGATTTTGACCATTGAGTGATGTGCTGTTACAATTTTTCATCGCATATTGTATCGGATCATAACTCCCCGGTGTACCCATACCGATTTTTACAGGTTTCAGTCCCGTATTGGCAGCAAGGAGGTCCACCATTTTTTTGATTTGTGAAAGCACGTGATGATAACCAAATTGGCCTTCAGTAGGTATGCGTTGTCTGGTTAATATATCTCCGGTGGCAGGATTAAGAACAATACCTTCAATTTTTGTACCACCAAGGTCAATACCCCAAAGGGTCTCCATAATAATTACATTTTATGCACAAATATAATGTTTTTTGGTAGTAATAGACAAAATTAATGTTAATTTTTTCTTTTAGTTGAGTAATGGACAAAATTAATGCACTTTATTTTTTCGATTTAGCAAAGTAGACTTAAATAGGCAATACATTTGCATTGTCTTTGGTGAAACACAATCAGGCTCTGCTGGGGAGCAACCTGCTCAGGGATAGCCATTGATGTTGGGGAAAAAGTTTTCTTCTTGGGGGTGTATCAAAATACCCCCTTTTTTAATTATTTTAAACTTTTACTCAACATACATGCCTTAAAAAACCCATGTCATGTAGGCTTGTTTTATGTTTTTAAATAAGCATTTATAAATTTTATTTTCCTTTCTTTATTTAGCCCATTGTGGTTTCTCAGTTTAGATTTTAGATCAGAAAATGTTCCATCTACAGTATTTGTAGTGTTTGGAACATCCTCCAACTTCTTACAGGTAAATAAATATGGTAAATGTCTTTTTAAACTATTATAGGCTGATCTTAGCCTTTTATGTGTGTAATGCGACTTATTTGTTATTGGATTTAGAGTTCTCTCATTATAAAAATCTTTCCATTCTTCCATCCAATTCTCAAGACTCTTAATAAAGTCCGCTTCATTTGAAGCACCTAAACTCTCCACGATCTTCCATAACAATATCGAAGCTTCAAGTTTTGGTTTAGTTGTTAAGTACCTTCTGATGATTTGTTTTTGGTGAAAATGACACATTTGTATAGGAATTTTATCCTTAAATGCCTTGAAGATACCCAATCTTCCATCACATACAATTGCTTTTATTGTGAATCCTAACTTCTCTATTTCCTGGATGCCTAATATGTATTGCTTAATTGTTTCAGTTTTTACGTAGTATTTATGTAAGTTTTCTCGTTTTATTGAATCTCTAAAGAGCATTACTCCAAAGTTCCTACCCCAATAGGTTGTGTCCATTACTATTGTGACTATTCTGGTTTCTTTAGCTTGATGACTAAACTGATATTTATCTAGTTTCCTTTGAATGGTTTTCTCACTTACTCCATATTTGGTTGAAAGTTGTCTATAGGTTTGCTTCCCTTGAATGTAATTCTCATATAATTCTTTTATATCTATTTGAGATCTTTGGTGAAATTGTTTGTTACAACTCAAGCATAAATACTTTTGCTTACCTCTATATTTGCCATTTTTTCTAACTATTTTACTAGAACAATAAAAGCAATTTTTTTATTCATTTACATTATTTTGACGCAAAGCTAATGTTTATAAGGCTTTCAGCCTTTATTAACATTAATTTTGTCTATTACCTCGTTTTTTGGGTGTATTTCATTTTTTCGATTCACATTGTGTGTATAACAAATTGCACTTTTTGTTAAAACGATAATAACTGTTACGCTAACCACGAAATGAAATTAGTTTTAGTTATTTACCTCCACATACCCCCGACCCCTAAAGGGGAGATCAGCCCTCTGATGGGAAATATTGGGTGGGGCGTCTCAAGCGTAGCTTGACAGGCTCTTTAGGGAATGAGGGTAGCAGGGCATTTAAATATTGGTGCAATTTGTTATACACACCTTCACATTAAAAATCACCATTTTATAATTTCGCGATTCAGGCAAGATGCCTGTCAATATTGCATCGTAGCTGGAAGCTACGACGAACAAACGAAACTTGATAAGAAATCGAGCAAAGGGCGAAAAAATGAAATGCACCCTGTTTTTTTTGCATCATATTATTAGGAAAAATATTTAACCAAGCATAATTTTGTCTGCTTCTTCAACTGTGATTCCTACAAATTGCATATTTACCTGATCCCATTCAACTCTCTTACCGCTCCTTATAGAAAGAGTGCCCATTAGTGCAGTGATGGCCTCTTCAAAACCTTCCTGAATACCACAACTGATAGGGGTGTCATTTCTTATTGCACTTAACCATTCTTTGATATGCAAATGCGTAGAGTCAACCCTTTTACCATCAATATAAGTGTACAACAATCCTTTTTTATCAAAGTATTTGGCCGTAGCTGAAGTTACGCCATCTACCTGATTACGTCGGGGATCGTATAGGTATAGTGGTGTTTCAGGATCGATAGATTCATCTTCAAGAAGTTTTTTATAACGGGTTGAATTACCATCCGGGTATATTTCAAGAGTGTGGCCTTCAAGTTTCATGGTAGCGTCATGGCCCATCAATAAAGTAGACCGATCAAATTGATTACCCAATGTTGCGCTGTATAAGAAGGACATGCCTGCTTCTTTACCTTTTGGCTGACTAGAACCATTGAAGTATTCGGGAAACTCCATAGCCACCTGAATGACATCCGGTACGTTTCTGCCATCTTTGTGTGTATATATTCCACCCGATGCCACGACATATTTAGGAATACCCATTTTTAATATACAATTGATCCGATCATAGTCGTGTACCAACAAATCTCCTGTCAGGCCACTGCCATATGCCCACCATTTACGCCATCTGAAAAAGTGTTCTTTATTGAATGGAATCTGAGGTGCGCTGCCCAAAAACTGATTCCAGTCGATGGTATCGGGATTTGCCTTTTCATGAATATCATATTGCCAGGCACCATTGTCACTATTGCGGTTGGTATTGGCCTGAACTAAGTTGATATGACCCAAAATGTTTTTCCTGATGATGTCCTGAGCGGTGATAAAACTTAACGTCTGACGATGCTGATGACCCACTGCAAATGTCTTTGAAGAACTTTTGGCCACATTGTACAATTCCAGAGTTTCTGCAAGATTGTGGGTCATGGGTTTTTCAACATATACATGTTTGCCGGCCTTTAAAGCTTCAATAGACATCGGTGCGTGCCAATGGTCAGGTGTAGCGATGATGACTCCGTCTATATCCGGACTTTGCAATAACTCTCTGTAATTTTTAAATCGTTTTGGTAGGTTTTTGTCAATCGCAACAGCTTCTATTGCTTCGTCGGCCTTTACGTCAAAAACATCGCATACTCCCGTAAATATTACGTTCAGATTTTCCTGATCTAAAAAGTCTTTTAACCGGGTATCCTTCTTGTTTTTTTCGCTGGCTTCTTTCATACTTTTAAGCCATCTTTTTGAAGCATAACCCGCTGCCTGCACCAGTTGCTCTCCTCGGATTCCATACCCGATGATACCCAATCTTATAGGATCACCCGCCATTGAACCTTTAGGTGAAGCTACGGCAGCTTCAATTTTTAATTCGTTGAGTAGCGTAGATTTTTGTTTATTGATGTGGTCACCTTTCGACCAGACGCTGGCTCCAAATACTCCTAAAACCGGTAGTGTTGCAAGGCCCTTGAGTATATCCCGCCTTTCAATATTTTTATTTTTATCATTCAAATCCATGTTAAAAAATTAATTGCATGAAGAAATTGTGACTGCAAAATGAAGCAATGTCAACTGACTCTTTCTTTTTGCCTTTTTAATTTTGATACAAACCTGTCCAACCCAATAATATGGCTCGTTGGAAAGACAATCATCAAAGCCAGAGTAAAAATTTCAATTAAGTTTCGGTCCACTATCAGGTAACTGCCAGTACCAGGTGGTGTGCTCAACCCAGGAAAAGGTGGCAATGCCAGATAGTACATACTTAACAAAAGAATTCCGATCCAGGCATTTATTTTTGTAAAAAGGCCTAAGATAAGACACAATCCTACGATGATCTGAAAAGCAACATTTAAATGATCGATCAGACCCAAAAGAGATGTGTTTTCTCCCATAGTCTTAAACAATGGTGCAAACCACCCTTCAGCATTATTAAGAAATCCCGCTGCAGTCCAGCTTTTGTTGATATACTTGACCACACCTTCGTACAAAAAATGCCAACCAATCAGTACTCTGACTATCACCAATAAGTTTAGTTGGACTGAAGTATATTGTTTCATTTTTATAATCATTTATTTTCAAATTCTGTCAAAACATTCAACTCTAAAGAGTTTGTGTGTATCACATTTTTGCACAAAAATTGGTTAAACTGCCCGCTACCCTCATTCCCAAGCTATGCTTGAGACGTCCTACCCTTTAACTCTTAACTACTAGGATAATCCACTAAATTGGAAACTTAAAAATTATATAATATAGTGCAATTTTGGGATACACCCAAGCTTTTACACAAAAAACTCCGCAAATCAACCGTAAAATAGTCTTAAATTAAAATAAAAACAGATGATGTTGGTCTCTTAATCATATGACTATGCTCATACATTTGCGGTAGTCTATTTTCCACAAAATATTTTGCTTTCGCTTTTCTTTTGTTGCAAATCAAATATTTGAATTTTTATCAATGTGTAGCTCTATTTACTTTTTAATTAGTATTTTTGGCCTTTAAAAACTAATATATAAATAATACTAATGGCTGTAGATGTGATATTGGGCCTTCAATGGGGAGATGAAGGGAAAGGAAAGATCGTGGATTTCCTTGCCGAAAAATATGATTTAGTTTGCAGATTTCAAGGTGGCCCGAATGCAGGGCACACACTTAAAATAGATGGAAAAAATATGTCCTGCATACCATTCCATCAGGTATATTCAGACCGGAAATCACTAATGTCATAGGCAATGGAGTGGTACTCGACCCTATCACTATGGTAAAAGAACTCCAGTCACTCGATGCCGCTGATGTGGATTACCACAAAAGATTATTGGTATCCAAGAAAGCACATCTGATCATACCCACTCACAGATATCTTGATGCTGCTTCAGAGTCGGCCAAAGGAAACAGTAAAATAGGTTCTACACTCAAAGGTATCGGGCCTGCATATATGGACAAAACCGGCAGAAACGGGCTTAGGATCGGAGACATGTTAGCAAGTGATTTTGAATCCCGATACAAAGCCATAAAAACCAAACATTTAGGACTCGTAAATCTATATCCTCACATAGACTTTGACCTTGCCGGAGAAGAGGAAAGATTTTTTGAATCAATAGAAAAAATTCGCAAACTAAGGTATATAAATAGTGAATATTATATCAACGATGCACTGAAAGAAGGCAAACAAATCCTTGCTGAAGGTGCTCAGGGATCTATGTTGGATATTGATTTCGGTACTTATCCATATGTCACATCTTCCAATACCATAACAGCAGGAGTATGCAGCGGATTGGGTATCGCTCCTTCAAGAATTCGTGAGGTCATAGGAATTGCCAAAGCATATTGTACAAGAGTTGGCTCAGGACCTTGCCCTACAGAATTGCACGATCACACCGGAGAAAAATTGAGAATTGCTGGTTCAGAATTCGGATCAACTACCGGACGACCACGAAGATGCGGATGGATTGATATTCCTCAGCTTTTATATACTATTATGCTCAACGGGGTCACTCAGGTCATTATCACAAAACTGGACGTACTGGATACTTTTGAGGACATTGATGTGTGTACAGCTTATGGTTATGAAAATCTGATAACGGATGAATTACCATTTGATATTGTCAATATTGCGATTGAACCGCAGTATGAAAATCACAAAGGATGGAATCAATCACTCGAAGGTATCGTAGGCTTTGAACACTTACCTGAAAAAGCCCAATCATACATTCATCACCTGCAGAAACTATTAAAGACAAAAATTTCGATGGTCAGTACAGGTCCTGAGAGAGAGAAACTTTTAGCTGTTAATTGATGTTTGAATACTTAAAGTAAAATTAATACAATGAGCAAAAAGAATAAATTCCTTAGTGAAATCACAGAAGCTTACACTTTTAAAGGGGACTCCATTATATTGGGTTCACCAAAATTGGATGGCGAAGTACTGACCAATACCTTTGTAAAAGTACCTCTAAAAACACTAAACAGACACGGTCTTATAGCAGGCGCTACTGGAACAGGCAAAACTAAAACTCTTCAGATCATCATTGAGCAACTGTCAGCCAAAGGTATACCGAGTCTGGTTATGGATATCAAAGGTGATCTTTCAGGCGTGGCTGTCCCCGGGGTAAATAACCCTAAAATAGAAGAAAGACATCATAACATAGGAATACCGTTTACTGCTTCAGGTAGTCCTGTAGAATTCCTCAGTTTGTCTAATGATGCAGGTGCCAGACTCAGGGCTACTGTAACAGAATTTGGTCCGGTACTGTTTTCTAAGATTCTTGAACTGAATGAAACCCAGGCCAGCGTAATATCATTGATCTTTAAGTTTTGTGATGACAATCAGTTGCCATTACTGGATTTGGATGATATCAAAAAAGCACTGAACTTTATCACCAATGAAGGCAAAGAACAAATAGAATCCGAATATGGGGCCATCTCCACAGCATCCGTGGGTACTATTTTGCGCAAAGTCATAGAACTTGAACAACAGGGTGGTGATGTATTTTTTGGCGAAAAGTCATTTGACGTAGGTGATCTTACCCGGATTGATGAAAACGGAAAAGGATATATCTCTATACTAAGAGTGACTGACATTCAGGATAAACCCAAGTTGTTTTCTACATTCATGCTCCAGATACTTGCTGAAATTTACTCTACTTTTCCGGAAGAAGGCGATCTTGAACAGCCCAAACTTGTCATCTTCATAGATGAAGCACACCTTATATTCAATGAAGCCAGCAAAGCCTTGTTAAACCAGATAGAGACCATCATCAAGCTGATAAGATCCAAAGGAGTGGGTATCTTTTTTGTTACTCAAAACCCCACTGATGTTCCTGATGCTGTATTGAGTCAATTGGGATTGAAGGTTCAGCATGCTTTACGTGCATTTACTGCAAAAGACAGAAAAGCGATCAAGCTTACCGCTGAAAATTACCCACTTACGGATTATTATTCAGTGGATGTTTTGCTCACAGAACTGGGTATCGGTGAGTCTATCATAGCGGCGCTCAATGAGAAGGGTGTTCCTACACCGTTGGTACACTGTTTCCTCAGAGCTCCTCAATCGCGTATGGATGTACTTTCTCCTTCAGAGATCAGTCAGATCATGGGCCGCAGCCGTATCAAATACAAATATGATGAAGTCATCAACAGAGAGAGCGCCTATGAAATATTATCCGGTAAAATAGAATCCGCTCAGTCTGAAGAAATTCAGAAACAACTCAGAGAACAACAAGAAAAAGCAGCATCACAAGCTGCGCCAAGAGGAAGACAGGAAAAAAGTACTTTTGAAAAAGTACTCGACAGTCAGGTCACAAAACAAATTGGACGTACAGTTGCACAAACATTGACGAGAGGATTGCTCGGTGTTTTGGGTGTCAAAACAACTTCAAGCCGTAGTAGCAGTCGAAAATCGAGTTGGTGGTGATTATTTACGTAAACTTAAAGTAATTTGGTTTGCGAAAAATTCATCTACTATTGTATTCATATTGGCGACTGATCACTTTATTTTAAAATTTCGCCAATTTGACTATTGTTCCAATCCTGAAATCATAAGCTTCAATATCTCTGATGCTGCCTCTGATATAATAGTCCCGGGACCAAAAACAGCAGCAACTTCGGCATCAAACAAAAACTGATAATCCTGAGGTGGAATGACGCCACCGACAACGACCATGATATCTTCCCTGCCTATCTTTTTCAACTGACTGATCGTTTCGGGTACAAGGGTCTTGTGCCCCGCGGCCAATGATGAGATACCCAGGATGTGTACGTCGTTTTCGGCAGCTTGTCTTGCCGCTTCTTCAGGAGTCTGGAACAATGGTCCCATGTCTACATCAAAACCTAAATCAGCAAAACTTGTAGCTATCACTTTTGCTCCACGATCATGACCGTCCTGACCAAGTTTTGCGATCATGATACGCGGTCTTCTGCCTTCGAGCTGTGCAAATTTGTCCGATAGTTCAAGAGCCTCTTTAAATTTATTATCCATTTTTATTTCGTGTGCATATACGCCTGTGATAGTCCTGTTGGTAGCGGCAAACCGACCAAATACAACCTCTAATGCCATCGATATTTCTCCCAAAGTCGCTCTGTGACGAGCAGCTTCAATGGCGAGTTCCAAAAGATTGCCTTGGCCTGATTTTGCGCATGCAGTGATAGCCAAAAGTGCATCTTGTGTTTTTTGCTCTTCCCTTGATGACTTTACCTGATTGATTCTGGCAATCTGTTCACTACGTACTTTAGAATTGTCAACTTTAAGTATATCAAGTTCTGACTCGTGATCTGCTACCAAAGCATTGACGCCTATGACGTGTTCATGTCCACTGTCTATACGTGCTTGCTTGGCCGCAGCGGCTTCTTCAATACGCATCTTTGGTATACCTGCGACGATAGCAGATGTCATCCCTCCAAGTGATTCTATCTCCTCTATATGTTTTCTTGCTTTAGTTACCAATTGATCGGTCAGGTACTCCACATAATAAGAACCACCCATGGGGTCTATGGACGAAGTGATTTTAGTCCCACTTTGCAGATATTTTTGTGTATCCCTGGCAATTTTGGCTGAAAAGTCAGTAGGCAAGGCGATAGCTTCATCCAATGAGTTGGTATGTAGTGACTGTGTACCTCCGAACGCCGCTGCCATGGCCTCGATGCAGGTCCTGGATATATTGTTATAAGGATCCTGTGCAGTAAGACTATATCCTGAAGTCTGACAATGGGTTCGTAAAGCCAATGTTTTGGATTTTTTAGCACCAAAATCAGCCACCAATTCAGACCATAAAAGACGACCTGCCCGCATTTTGGCTATCTCCATAAACATGTTCATCCCTATACCCCAAAAAAATGAAAACCTGGATGCAAAACTATCTATATCCAATCCTGCTTTGAGCCCGGCTCTGATATACTCTACACCATCACACAGTGTGTATGCCAGCTCTATATCGGCAGGTGCACCGGCTTCATGCATGTGGTATCCGCTTATGGAGATACTATTGAATTTGGGCATATGCGCTGCCGTAAACCCAAATATATCAGAAATGATATGTATGGAAGGAGCTGGTGGATAGATATATGTATTTCTTACCATAAACTCCTTCAGGATGTCGTTCTGGATGGTACCACTCAGTTTTTCCATAGACACACCCTGCTCTTCAGCGGCTACGATAAAGAATGCCAAAATCGGTATGACAGCACCATTCATAGTCATAGACACCGACATCTCATCAAGAGGTATACCGTCAAACAGTATTTTCATATCTTCTACGGTGTCAATGGCAACACCCGCCATACCCACATCACCAGGTACTCTCGGATGGTCTGAGTCGTAACCACGATGTGTAGCCAGATCAAATGCTACAGACAATCCCTTCTGACCGGCTGCCAGATTTCTCCTGTAAAAGGCATTGCTCTCTTCAGCAGTAGAAAATCCTGCATACTGTCTGATCGTCCATGGAGATGTAAGATACATAGTGCTGTAGGGACCTCTCAGAAATGGCGGAATGCCTGCCTGATATCCTAAATGCTGTAAATTTTTGATATCTTCTGGTTGATACTGTGATTTAACTTCAATGTTTTCAGGAGTTACTTTTGTTTTCATTTCTCTTGTGATCATCTTCCTAAATGGTGTATGAAGCGCCAAAGTTACACATTATGAGCAAGACAGTACAATCAAAGTTTGATGATTTAAATTATGATTACAGATGATCTTTATCTGATCAAAACCTATCAGATTTCAAATTTGAGTCTAATCTTAAAACGAATATTTGATGATAATCAAATGTTTTTCACCCTTCCATTAAAAGTATACATTTGATTATCAATGCAATAGATATCAATAATATTTTTTCACTTCATCGAAGATATTTAGGAGTGGGTTCAAATTTGAAGTCGTCACAACTTAACCCAAGATACTTTTTGAACTTTAACGCCGGTTGTGAGAAAGAGCATGTAATGACCGGGTGATAAATATTGAATATCCAAAACCGTTTTTTCCTGATCACAGGTACCTTGGTTGATGATTTTGCCGTCTGAAGCCATTATGGAGTATCTGGTTTTGTTTATTTCAGGAGTTGTAAAAGAAATGAAAGATGATGCCGGATTGGGTGCAACCGTCCACGCATCTACAATGTCGTCCACATCACTAAGCAGATTAGGATTGTTTAGGATGGTATGTTTTGAAACCAACCATAAAGCAGGGTCAAATTGCACTTCCTGTACCTTAAAGTCTGTAGGTATAGTAAATTCCTGTATTTTACTCGTATTTTCCAATCTGATTTCTTTACGAGTCGTACCACCTTTGATGACAAATGGTAATGGCATATCAAAGAAATCAACTGAAGCATGGGAAGTGGTCTGCTCAACTTTTATTTTAAGTTTGTCGTCGGTAGAAGCCCATGTGATATTGTACGTGGGATAACCTTGACCCTCATACCACTTTGTAAAAAATGAATTCAGGTTTTGGCCTGAAGCAGTTTCCATATATTGTTTCAACTGAGGAGTTTTAGCATAATTATAAGAACTTCCGTTTAAATAATCTCTTACTGCCTGAAAAAACACCTGATCTCCGAGTTTCCATCTCAACATATGGAGCAGGTAAGCTCCTTTATTGTATGATAATCTACTACTAAAAATTCTATTGACAGAAAGAGAGTCATCCACTTTTACAGAGCCTGCCGGACTGGATATGATAGAATTGACTTTTCCGGACTTCCACTTTTGCCAGTCATCTACCGTCTGTGGAAAACGCTCTCTGCTCAATCCCTCGAGATAAGTTGCAAATCCTTCATTGAGCCAGATATCTACCCAACTACCGCATGTCACCAGATCACCAAACCATTGGTGAGCTAATTCATGCGCCAGCAGGCCCCAGTCAAAATTAACTACAAAACTCATAGTCTGGTGCTCCATTCCGCCTCCCCAACCAAATTGGGCGTGGCCGTACTTTTCTTTTTTGAATGGATATGTAATAAACAAGGAATCAAAGTATTCCAATGCCTTTACATGAGCTTTCGTACCATTTTGAGCAGCGGTGAGACTCTCGGGATACACGTAATTGACCATTGGCATATTGGTGCCGTCAGTTAACTTGACGTTGTCCTGATATACCTGATAATTGGTCACAGCAAAAGCAACAAGGTATGGTGTGATGGCATACAGGTGCTTCCAGTGATAGGTTTTTGTACCATTGGTATTGATTATTTCCCTGACCAACATTCCATTGCTTGCTGCTCGATAAGCAGGCGGAGTTGAAATGATCACATCTATGCTGTCGATCTTGTCTTCGAGACCATTTTTAGTTGGCCACCAATCCTGAGCACCAAATGGCTCTGAAAGTGTCCATATCACAGGAGTATTATTATGTGTACTCTTGATAAAAGACCCAAACCCGCCGGAAGGTGGTGTTCCATGATAAGTGATGGAAATGCTGTCAAATACTCCAGCCTGAAGTGTTACAGGTAGTTCAATTTCCAATTTATAAGTCGAAGGTTGTGTAAACTTCAGTTTGGTGTTATGCCACACTATGCTGTCTATGATCAACTGATTAGAAAAATCAAAGCTGATATTTTTAAGAGATGTGTTCCCAACTTTAAAATATGGTGTGGCTGTACCGGATATATTATTAACAGCAGGGTCGATAAACCACTCAAACCTGTAATACTTCATATCAAAATCATCATGTGCTACAGGACCTCTTTCTCCCTTGTGCATAAAAAATCTGCGGGCAGCATGAGCTTTATTACAGTAATGATCTTCCTGTGCAAAAATTGAAATACTCAGCAAGACCAGGATTGATGTTAAAATTTTTATTTTCATTATAATGTACTCATTTTCAGTAAATCAATTCCGATCATGACATAAAATGACTAAACATATCTATCATCACGCCCAAAAAGGAAATACTTACACCAAAAATAAAATAGTTGAGTGTCTTTTGGTAATACTTTTCAGCTTGATCTCTGTTGTAGTTCATCCTTAAGATTCTCTGCAACACTACTATCAGAGCCACGATACCAAACAGGATAGAAATGGCAACTGTATATGCCAAAAAATCACTAATGCCACTGTCTGCCTTCACAAATGATGATGCAAAATTGAGGATAAATCCCAGTATAATACCGGTCGCTGTGACCAATGGTTGTCTGTATGATTGTATTTTGTCTTCCATCAAAGCTAATAAAAAACAAAGATAGAATAAAATGATCTAAATCGTAAAAAATAGTGTTTGTTGCGTGTATAACAAAATAGAAGTTATTTTCTCTAATAAAGAAATTTGTGGCTAACTTGTCCTTGGTAAGAAAGAAGCCTATATATCAAAACTATATTACAATAGCTGGGGTTCCCCATTTTTGCACTAAAATTGTTTAAACTGCCCGCTACCCTCATTCCCAAAAGTGACGACCCGCCCAATTCAACCACGTTTCTACCATTTATTAAAAAGAACACTGAAAAAGTGCAGGTTGTTATACACACGTGATTGTTCACCCTGTTTTAATACGCATATAAATTGCTTTATACTTGCTAATAACAACAATGAAAGTGGAAACTTACGAGTCCGCTATTCAGAAAAAACTAAATTCATTCCCAACCATTCGATTAATATTTTTACATTTGGCTGTCATTAGCCATCTCTAAATAGCATCATCGTTTTATGAATAAAATTAACCCTTCAAATAGTAGGTTAAAACATCCATCTTACATGTTTGGCAGATTACTTTTTATTATAATGATATTATTTATTGCCCTGAATGTACAATCTCAAAAAACACAAAACATCAACGGTCGTGTCATAGATAAAAGCACAAAACAGGCATTAATTGGAGCGACAGTTTATGTGGAAGGTACTACTATCGCTTCGGTAACAGATGAATCCGGCGCATTTTTACTTGAAAATATACCTGTAGGTCGTATTAATATAGTTTGTAATTATCTTGGGTATGAACCCACAATAGCAGAAGGCATCATTATTTCTACCGGAAGATCCGATTTTTTAGAAATCCAACTCAATCAAAACTCTCAAATAATAGCAGACGTTTTGATAACAGGTACAAAAAATGCTTTTGAAGCAGTCAATCCGCTTTCTGTGGTAAGTTCAAGATCTTTTACAGCTGAAGAGACTGATCGAATTCCTGCAGGAATTAATGATCCCGGACGTGTGGCCCTTTCTTTCCCCGGCGTAAAACAAGGAAATGATGAAAACGAAAATACTATCATTGTAAGAGGTAATGCTCCGATTGGCATCCTTTGGAGGCTTGAGGGTATCGATATCCCCAATCCGAATCATTTTCCTTTGATAGGTTCGGCTACAGGTGGAATTACTATTTTTAGTGCCCAGTTATTGGCAAAATCTGATTTTTCTACCGGTGGAATGGCAGCAGAATATGGCAATGCACTTTCCGGAGCATTTGATATACAGTTTAGAAAAGGCAATACTGAATCGCGCAACCATCGGATTAAGTTAGGAATCATAGGTCTGGATATATCTACTGAAGGTCCGATCCGCAAAGGTAAATCGTCTTATCTCCTCAATTACAGATACTCTACCTTGAGTCTGCTCAATAAAGCCGGATTTAATCTAGTGGGAGAAAGAGTCGTCAATGATTTTCAGGATTTTTCTTTTAATATAGGCTTCAAAACCAAAAACTCTAAATTATCCGGAACTGTATTTGGGATCGGTGGCTTGAGTCTGGAGCAATATCTTCCTGAATATGATCTGAGCAAACGCAATCCTGCTTACTTTGATCATAGAGAATTTCAGGATAAACCCGCAAAAATGGGAACCATAGGTACTACGTGGACCTACCTGGGTAGTGATAAATATTTCATCAAAGGGGTCGTAGCTTTGATCGGTTCAGGAATAGATAGAAAAAATGATACTATTGGACTGGACAACAAACATTTCAGATATCATACAGAAAGTTTTACCGATACACGATTATCCACATCACTGACTTTCAATTACATCCCCAATACCCAGTGGAGAATAAAATCAGGTCTGATAGCTCATCAGATATTCTTTGATTTTTTCAGGGACAGATTGCCGGTTGGAGGATTGAATGATATCAATAGTTTTGAAGTGGTTGCCAAAGTTAATGGATCGGGCAGTACACAGACGCTGCAACAATATACACAGGCATCATGGCAACCATCGCCAAGATTATCTGTCAATTTTGGGTATCACTTCCTGCATCTATTTGCCAATAACAGCAATGCCATAGACCCTCGATTATCTGCCCAATATAGTTTTTCATCAAGACATAAGTTGAGTCTGGCATATGGCATCCATAGTCAAATCCTGCCATTGATGTCATATTATTTCCAGGATCAAAGAGGACAATTTACAAACAAAAACATTAAACTCCTTCAAGCCAATCATCTCGTAGGTGCTTAGCATTTTTACACTGAAAATAAAATGAAAATCAGTCTGGAAGCCTATTATCAGACATTATCAAACGTTCCGGTTTCGACCAATATAAAAGATAAATACTGGTTGTTGAATCAGACTAATGGATATCCTCTCTTTGAGGTGAAAAGCAATGGAAAAGGCACTAACATGGGTATTGATGTTGCTGTTGAAAAGCTTTTTTCCAATTCATACTATTTCCTGGCAACGGGGTCTTATCTAAAATCCGATTTTACACCGGCAGATGGAAAAACATACAGGAGCAGATGGTCTGCAGGGTTGACTTCTTCATTTACTTTTGGCAAAGAGGTAAAACTGGGACAAAACAAAACATTACAGATCGGTGGCCGGTTTCTGCTCAGTGGCGGTGGTCGTTATACACCTTATGATCCGGTATTGAGCCAGATCGCAGGGTCTTACATTGCAAAATCCGAAGCCGAGTATGCAGGGCAATTGCCGGTATACTACAGGTTGGATACCAGAATACAGTATAGATTCAATGCTAAAAAATATGCCGGAAGTATCAGTCTGGATGTACAGAATGCTATCAACAGGATCAATGCTTCTGGTATAGGATATGATGCTGTTACTAATACTACATACATTCAGTACAGAGGTGGTGGATTTGTGCCTGTGATAGCATTTCAGGTAGATTTTTAATAATTCAGATATGGAAAAAGCATATGAATCTGTAATAAAAAAATATAAAAAAAATAAATTATATATTAAATGTATTATCCATTCTTAAAATCAATGTATCAATGAAACACATCTTTTGCTTTTTATTCATCATAAGCATCATAGCATGCAAAGAAAAACCGACTTCCTCACCCACAACTGAATTAAACATAGCAGCGGACAATTTTGAAAAGGACTTACAGTCGAAGCTCATAGATGCTGTTGAAGGATCAGTATTTATATTGCCCGAAGGAAAATTTGACCTGAAAGGGGGTATCTCTCTACAAGATATCCCGGCCATCACCATCAAGGGAAGTGGAAAAGGAAAGACCATCCTTTCGTTCAAAGGACAGATTTCAGGAGCTGAAGGTATGCTTATCAAAAATGTCAAAAACCTGACACTGGAAGGATTTACAGTGGCTGACTCAAAGGGTGATGCCATCAAAGTGCAGGCTTGTACCAATGTGATCATGAGAGATCTGGAAACTACATGGACTGGTGGCAAGCGTCCGACTAATGGAGCATATGGTTTATATCCGGTCAGCTGTACCGGTGTACTGATGGAAAAGTGTGAAGCATCATACGCCATGGATGCCGGCATATATGTAGGACAAAGTACCAATGTCATCGTCAGGGAAAATTATGCGCACAACAATGTTGCAGGTATCGAAATTGAAAATACTATCTGTGGTGAAGTCTATAATAATATTGCTAAACAAAATGCCGGAGGTATGCTGATTTTTGATATGCCTGATTTGCCACAAGCTAAAGGCGATAAAATCAAATTCTACAACAATCTAATGGAAGATAATAATGGAGAAAACTTCGCTCCAAAAGGCATGGTGGTTTCTACAATTCCGTCTGGCTCCGGGATGATAATCATGGCTCACCGCAATATCGAAATGTATAAAAATACCATCAAAAACAATAAATCTGTGGGTATAGCCATCAACTCATGGTTGCTGACTGGTGTTCCTTTCAAATCAAAAGATTATGACCCATATTACAGAAATATAAACATACATGACAACGAAATCACCGGCACAACAGGACCAATAGACCAGCAATCTGATTTCGGAAAACTAATCCATGGCGTATTACAAGGAAAGCCATCTGATATCATCATGGATGGTTTGTTTTCTCCAGAACTCATTGATGCACAAGGCAAAGTGCAAGGTATATGCATCTCAAAAAACGGAAATGCCACTTTTTTGTGTTTCAATATGTATAAAGGACAAAAACCCGAAGAGATATTAAAAAACATGTCAAAAGATATCAGTCAATTCGACTGCACATTGGAGGCTTTTGATACTTCCTGTCATAGTGCATGGCTTTCAGGGGATGTTACCAAAAAATGATATAAATATTTTATAAACTCATACTTTAATCATTATATCTTATATGCATTTTCGTGAAACATTAATTTCCATTTCCATCCTGATTTTTATTTTGGTTTCAGGTTGTAAAAAGAAATCAGATCAGATAAGTCAAACATCGAATGTCAAACAAAAACTGTCGGAATACGGATTTTTCGAAGGAAAACTTTCAGACCTGTCACCAAGAGCTGATGTATTGCCTTACGATCTGAATACACCATTATTTACCGATTATGCTTACAAGGCAAGATTTGTATGGATGCCAAAAGGTAGCTCTGCGTCATATACTACCGATCACGTCCTGGAATTTCCTAAAGGAACAGTGCTGATAAAAAATTTTTATTACTTGCTCGACGAAAGAAAACCTGAACAAGGCAAAAGAATCATAGAGACCCGTTTGATGATAAACAATGATAAAGGATGGGAAGTACTTACCTACATCTGGAATAAAGAGCAAACTGAAGCGCAATTTGACAAAGCAGGTGATATCCTTCCTGTCTCATGGGTCAACAACGAAGGAAAAGAGATGTCAATACAATACATCATACCCAATAAAAATCAGTGTAAGAGCTGCCATACTTACAAAGGTAAGTTTACACCCATAGGACCAAAAGTAGCTCATCTGAATAAAGATTTTGTCTATGCTGAAGGTACACAAAATCAATTGGCAAAATGGCAATCTGTGGGTTATCTGAAAGGGTACGATCCAAATCAACTGCATCCCAAAGCTGCAAACATGGATGACAAATCACAAAGTATTCATGAACGTGCAATGGCATACCTCGACATCAACTGTGCTCACTGCCACAATCCGCATGGTGCAGCAAATACTTCAGGTCTGACATTGACGCTCGATAGTCCTATAGATCTGAATCTGGGGATTTACAAGGCAACAGTTTCTGCAGGTGCAGGCACGGGCGGACATACCTATTCTATTGTTCCCGGCAATCCTGATCAATCCATACTGGTTTACAGGATGCAAAGCACCAATCCCGGAGCTATGATGCCTGAACTTGGACGTACCGTTGTGCACGAAGAGGGTGTGACCCTCATCTCAGATTGGATAAAAAGTATGAATCCTAAAGAGTTTGATATGCCTGAGAAGAGTTTATTACAGTGATGATGGATTAAATAAACCAATCATCATTATTTTGCTTAGGATATGCTCTCAAAATGTATCTATCAATCCTATTGAGTCAAAGTATCACGCTGCTATCAACTTCCTAATGGCACTTTTTGAAATCTTATCCTCAGCATAGACCCTGTCCACTACAAACTCCTTGATATCTTTTTGTGATGGTAACTCAAACATTGCATCTGTAAGTATAGCTTCACACAAAGACCTTAGACCCCGCGCACCCAACTTATATTCCAATGCTTTGTCGGCAATAAAATCGATGGCTTCTTTGTCAAAGACCAACTTTATGCCTTCAATTTCAAATAGCTTATTGTATTGTTTTAACAAGGCATTTTTAGGCTCGGTAAGTATAGCAAGCAGGGTACCCTTATCCAATGGTTCGAGATATGTCAGGACTGGAAGTCTACCTATCAACTCCGGAATAAGTCCATAATGTTTGAGATCCTGATGAGTGATGTATTGGAGCATATTTTCTCTGTCGAAATGTTCTTTATCGTCATGATTGTAACCTATGACCTGAGTGTTGAGTCTCCTGGATATGACTTTTTCTATCCCTGCAAATGCTCCTCCGCAGATAAAGAGAATATTGGAAGTATCCACCTTGATCATCTTTTGCTCTGGATGTTTTCTACCTCCATGTGGCGGCACATTTACATCTGTACCTTCGAGCAGTTTCAATAAGGCTTGCTGCACTCCTTCACCGGATACGTCACGTGTGATAGATGGGTTGTCACTTTTTCTGGCAATTTTATCCAACTCGTCTATATACACGATACCCCTTTGTGCGGCTTCTACATTGAAGTCACATGCCTGAAGCAATCTGCTCAGCATGCTTTCGACATCCTCACCGACATACCCTGCCTCAGTAAATACTGTAGCATCTACTATGGCAAATGGTACATCAAGAAACTTGGCAATAGTCTTTGCAAGTAATGTTTTACCTGTACCTGTCTCACCTACAAGGATGATGTTGGACTTTTCTATTTCGACATCTCCTGTGTTGATACTATTGAGCCTTTTGTAATGATTGTAGACAGCTACCGAAAGATACTTTTTTGCATCAGTCTGACCAATGACGTACTGATCCAGGAATGTTTTTATCTGAGCCGGTGTAATGTTTGTTGGAAGTCCGGCTAAACTATCCTTCTTCGATGAAGATTTTTTTGATGGCTTCAATTCATCTGATATGATTTCATGTGCCTGCTCTACACATGACTCGCATATGTGGCCATCTATTCCGGCTATGAGCATAAGTGCATCACGCTTGTCTTTGCCACAAAATGAACATTTAATATTTTCCTTATATTTTGACATACTAAAGGATATTACTTTGATTTAAGGTTTTTTTGTAGCTGACTTTCTATCCAGCACTTCATCTACCAATCCGTATTCTTTTGCCTCTGTGGCTGTCATCCAGTTGTCCCTGTCTGAGTCTCTCTCGATATCTTCAAATGTTTTGCCGGTATGGGTAGCCATGATGTCATAGAGTTCATTTCTCAGGTTCTTGATCAGTTTGTAGGAAATCTCCATATCCGTAAACTGTCCCTGCATACCACCTGATGGCTGATGTATCATCACTCTGGAATGCGGAAGACAAGTACGCTTTCCGGTTTTGCCCGCACAAAGTAATACAGCACCCATAGATGCCGCCAAACCAGTACATATTGTAGCCACATCCGGTGCGACATATTGCATAGTGTCATAGATGCCCATACCAGCTATCACTGAGCCGCCCGGGCTATTGATAAACATTTGAATATCCCTTTTGGGGTCAGTGGATTCCAGAAACAGAAGCTGTGCCTGAATGACATTGGCAACATAATCATTGACGGGAACTCCCATAAAAATGATACGGTCCATCATAAGTCTGGAAAAAACGTCCATACCAACTATGTTCATCTGTCTTTCTTCTATCACTTGTGGTGTAAAACCATTGATATCGGGAACAGTTGTCTCCATAAATTTGTCCAGATGCATACTGCTCATGCCCATATGACCGACAGCAAATTTTTTAAACTCGTTTTGTGAATGCATTAAATAATCCGTTTAATTGAGTGATAAATTCAAACTTACAGTTGTATTTACTATCTATCTTATAAAATGTTGCAAAATTGATTTCAACCCATAGGATTAAGATCCAACGGGATAAAACTCCTAAAAAAGAAACTAATTTTTGATAAATAGAATTAAACTGTAAAAAATAAAAATTGAAACCATACACTTAACAACTGAGATTACAAATTGTTAACCCTTTCGTTGAGTTCCTTTACTTTTTGTGTAAAATCATCTACAGAAATACTGATTTTGTCTTTGGTGACAATCTCTCCTGCTTTGGTAAAAATTTTATCAGCTAGAATTTCTTCATAAGCTTTATTGACCTGTTCCTTGTCTTTCATAAGCCGATCTACCGTCTGAGTGATAAACGAATAATCCATGTTTCCATAGGATCTCATGTATGAAAAAACAGAGTTTATAAAATGTCTTTTGATGTCTTCTTCGGACACTTCTATGTCAAATCTCCTTGCAAGACTGGATTTTTGTAATGACCACCGCATATTTTTTGCAAATGCGTCAAATTCTTTTTCCAATATTTCTTCATTCACATTTTCATTAGTAGCTTTCAGATACTTTTTCAGAAACTCCTCAGGCAAATCTATCTTATTATTGTCCACCAGATAATCCATTATCTCACGGTACATAAACTGTTCGGCCTGCTGATCGTAGTATTTTTTGATGTCATTTTTGAGAAATTCTCTTAGTGATGATTCATCTTTTACTGATTCGTCTCCAAAGCTGCTAAAAAAGTCTTCATTAATCTCAGCAGGGACGATCCTGGATACTTCTGCTATCCTTGCAGTAAAGATATCACCTATCTCCTGATCATTATCGGCTGGTACCTTTAGGATGTACTTTCTTATATAATCCTTATCTTTATTCTCCAGTTTGAATACATCAAAAACAATGGTATCACCTGCCTTTTTGGTAAGAATATCTTTTTTTACATCTTCATTGTCGATTACTTTGACCAAAATAGAGATATCTGTCTTCCATCCGTCTTCTTTGACAGCATCTCCATCCATTTCTGATGCTTCAAGCTTGAGCATATCCATTTCTTCGATAGTATCGGTGGCTTCTATTCTCTCACCCTGACGCCTCCTTGCCGCTGTAAGTTCTTCATCTACGAGATGTTCAGGTATATCTACATCGAAGTTAGTATAGACATCCGTTTCAGAGACACCTTTGACATCTACCTCTGGAGCAATACCCAGCTCAAAACTGAAAGCATAGTCCACGGGATGATTGATGTCAAGACTTGTGATATTATTTTTATCTTCATCCGGAAGTGGTTGACCAAGGTAGTTGATTTTCTCCTCATCAAGATAGCCATATAATTTGTCCTGAAGGGTTTTATTGATGATATCAGCCAGGATTGACTTTCCGTACATTTTCTTTATGACACTTTCAGGAGTCTTACCTTTTCGGAATCCCTTCAGTTGGGCCTGATTTTTAAATTTTTTTAACTCACTATCCACCGCAGGGGTATAATCTGAAGGCTCAAGTGTAATATCCACTGATATATGTAATGGGGCTATTTCTTTTCTAACAATTTGCATAGAAAAATGATAATTATTTTAAAAAATTATGAAACATGTTATTGATCAAATCAAATGAAGGAGTAATTTTTTTCATTTGCACAAAGAGTGTGCGGGTGGAGGGACTCGAACCCCCAAGCCTCGCGGCACCAGATCCTAAGTCTGGCGTGTCTACCAATTTCACCACACCCGCAGTATCAACAAAACTTACTTTCTTAAAAAGTGGCGCAAAGATAAAACAATAAATGAAAAGAAAAAACAATTTCCAAGATTTGCAAAAAAAACCTTTTATGAAGTGTCTATTTTGAGTACGTCATTTCACCACCGCATGGTGCACTTCTCCTAGTTTTTTCTGGATATCCTGAAGTTTATCTTCCAGCATGCTATTGAATGTATATTTTGAATCTGAAAAACTCAGGTGCGCATAATATTGCCACACTTCATCAATATCTCCATAATTAATCGCATATGGCAAGTAAACGTCATTATCTGAAATGAGTATTAGTTTTTCTGTGTTTTTTTCATTTTTTACACGTTTATACACTACTCCTTCTGATTTACTGATGATGATATATGTTTTGCCGGTCTTAATATCATGGATGTTTTCTACATATGAGCATACTACAATGCTTCCGCTTTCCATCGGCAACATCGAATCTCCCCGGATTTCAAAACCCCGATAAGTCCCATGAGGAATATTAGGAAAACCAATTTTGGGTAAGTCTCTTATATACTCGGGATCAGCAAATGACTCAAGATAGCCGGCCTCCGCTTTGGTTTCAACCAGCTCTATATTGCTGTTGTTGTCAGCATCTACAGAGATGGCCAGTACTCTTAACTCTTTATTGCGTAAGATTTCAAGATCTCTGTGGCTTAGATTGGTCCTGAGGAGATCATCTATTTTTACGTCAAAAATATCAGCCAGCTTGATGAGAGAATCCAAGCCCACCTGTGTATGACCCCGCTCATAATCGCTCAGTGATGATCTGGGAACACTCAGTTTTTCTGATAGCTCCTGTTGTGAGAGTTTGTGTCTGTTGCGTAGGTATTTAATGTTTGATCCAAGCATGATATTTTGTGTATTTTGCGGTTAAAAATCTAATGTCGTTTAGATAAGAAATTTATCTTAGTTTTTACCCTATCTAAATCTTTCCCTTTTAAGGGAAAGACTTTATAAAGAGGTCTTAACTAAACGACATTGGTTAAAATTCTAAATCCTCAATTCAAAAGCCAGAGATTCACTCTCATTACCATTGATGACAATAGAAATTTTGTGGATTCCTGAATAATGTCTTCTTGTAGTAAGATCCTGAAATCTGTGCAGTTTTGTAAATTTATGTGTCGAATTTGGTAAAATTGGTTTTTCGGTAATTTTGAAAATTTTCTTTGAAAATTGTCCGCCGGATTTGACATACCAAATATTATACTCTACTCTGAACACTGCCTCATCATCACTGAGATTGGTTAATGAGAATGAAAATGAAAGTGGTTCACTTTGAGACAGCTGATCCTGGTCAATTTGAAAATGCTCCATATCATAGGGAACATCCCTCGAGGTGCCAAAGATGTGCAATACTTCATGATTTCCGTTTTTTAGCAAGGTGCGTGCTCCATGTCTGAGGATCCAATCTGTATTAGCGGATCTGCCCTTCCATTTTTTGATATATGCAACGACCATATCAGGATGATCCTTGGAGATATCATTCAGGTGATTGGCTACACTCTTGCGCACATAAAGAGATGCATCTTCCATGAGCTTTTCCAATACAGGGATACATGGTGACGGATCATGTACCAATGCTGTAAGTTTTGTGCCCCATGGCAATCTTGGTCTGCAACCTTCTGATGCATACCTACGCACACTTTCATTGTGGTGTTCGGTCCATCTGACCATCTGCCGCATCATTTCTTTGGGGTATCGGACTATAAAAGCCCGGCCTGCAAATTCAAAACTGACAAACTGAGTGATAGCTTCAATGGCAGCTACAGAAGTTTTCAGATCATCCAAACCATACTCCGTGATGATATCTGCCAGAAAGATATATTCCAGATTCTGATCTTTTACACCACGCCTGCGCAATACATCTATCAGCCGGAGTATGGTTTTGACTTTTTCAGGGTACTCCTTTGGCAGGATTTTAGCGGTAGTGTGAGCTAAAAAGGCCATCCTTTGCTTCAATTCTAAAGAATCCCAATGTGCCGTCTGAAAAGAAACTATAAATGTACTTTTGTCAAAGGTGGGAATGACCTCTGTGAGTGCATCAGTGTATGTATCAAAAAATGAAGTGTTGTAAATATGTTTTAGTAATTCGGCCATATGATGATGCCTTTGATCTATGAAGTTTATGGTCAAAAAGAAATTATGTACTTAAAAATATGTTTAAAATTGATAATGAATATTTTTTGCAAAGATAATCATATTTTCTAATTGACGCATATTACGTCATAAAATTGTCGCATAAAACGTCTGTTTCCGATATTTGTAATAAAAAGGTTATTTCTTTAAAATATGTTTGTATAATTAAAAATATATTTCGATATTTGTCGAAATATAAAAACAACTCAGTTTGAATCATCTTTTTAAAGCTTTAAATGATCCTGTCAGGAGAGATATTTTGGACTTACTCAAGGATAAAGACATGAGCGCCGGAGATATCGCTGATCATTTCAATATCGGCAAACCCACCATATCTCACCATTTGGATTTATTGCGACAAGCCGGATTGGTCACATCAGAAAAGCAAGGACAATTTATCATCTACAGTATCAGTACCACGGTACTGGACGAGATGCTGCAATGGATCTATCAAATCAAATCAAAATAATCACCTTCTAAAATCACAACATTATGAAATTCTTATACTTAAAAAATCTCATCTTAGTCATGTTTTTGGCAGCGCCTTTGATTTATCTAAATATGGTCTATGATATACTTCCGGAAAAAGTCGCCTTACACTTCGGCGCAGATATGCAGCCAGATCGTTATGGACCCAAAAGTGAATTGTGGACCACCATTCTTATGCTGATGGGTATTGCATTAGTCGCCTATCTCCTTGTGACCAATCTCAGCAAAATAGATCCGAAAAACCAAAACCTGCAGTCTCAAGGTATCATTGAGAAATTGGGCCTGACTATAGTTGGCTTTATGTCACTCATCACGCTTTACATTATCTATAGTAGCTATAATCCTACCAGTGGAAAGCTATTAATTGTGATGCTGGGCGGACTGTTTGCAGTATTAGGCAACTTTATGAATAGCATCAAACCCAATTATTTTGTAGGGTTTCGATTGCCCTGGACACTTGAAAATGAAGACAATTGGCGCAAGACACACCAACTCGGAGGTAAGGTTTGGGTAGCGGGCGGTTTGCTGATAGCTCTGTTGACTTTTCTCCTGCCAGCAGCCCTGATATTAAAATTATTGTTTGTGATCATATCTATCATGGTATTGGTACCTGCAATTTATTCCTATAGACACTATCGGCAGTCAAAAATAATTTCAAAATAATAATAACCTGGAAGACAGTCACATTATGCACAAGATACTTTTTATTCATAATTTTGATGGTTTCCCTACAAATGTATGGACAGCAGGATATTACTGGTCAATGGAATGGTATACTTGATATACAGGGAAAGCAGGTAAGATTGGTCTTTCATATTAAAGAAGATGATGAAAAACTGACGGCTACCATGGATAGCCCCGATCAAGGAGCCAAAGGCATACCTGTAAGCAGTGTCACCTTTGAAAATATGGTGTTAAAATTTGAAGTAAGCAGTGCCGGTATTAGCTTTAATGGTATCTTGGGTGAAGATAATGTCGTCAAAGGAACATTTAAACAATCTATTTACTCTTTTCCATTAGAATTGACCAAGGAGAAAGTGGAAAAAAAGGTCATAGCGAAGCCACAAGATCCTTTAAAACCCTATCCATATCGAACGGAAGACGTAATTTTTGAAAACAAATATGCAGGCATCAATTTGGCAGGTACATTGACATTGCCGCAACAAGAAGGTATATATCCGGCCGTAATTTTAATCAGTGGCAGCGGGCCACAAAACAGAGACTCTGAATTACTGGGACATCGCCCCTTTTTAGTTATATCAGACTTCCTGACCAAAAATGGCATAGCAGTGCTTCGATTTGATGATCGTGGTACCGGAGCTTCTTCCGGAAATTTCCAGTCTTCAACAAGTATGGACTTTGCCCAAGATGTTGAAGCCGGACTGGCATATTTGCGTTCCAGAAAAGAAATTGATTCGGGGAAAATAGGATTGATCGGTCATAGTGAAGGTGGGTTGATAGCGCCCATAGTAGCGTCGCGATCCAAAGATGTAGCTTTTATAGTTTTACTTGCAGGTCCGGGATTACCCGGTGATCAAATATTATTGCTTCAGCAAGAATTGATAAGCAAGGCTTCTGGTATAAGCAAATCTGTTATAGATAAAAGTCAAAAAGATAATAAGAAAGCATTTGCATTAATATCCAAAGCCACTAATGAAACCAAGCTAAAAACTGATCTAACCAACCATATAGTTCAAATCCTGGATAATGACCCACATCCGCAAATACCAGCAGGGATGTCTAAAGAAGAGTTTGTCAACATGCAAGTCAAACAATTGACCAGTCCATGGATGCGATTTTTTATTACTTACGACCCTAGACCTACACTTCGAAAAGTAAAATGTCCGGTCCTGGCCATCAACGGGGAGAAAGACTTGCAAGTACCTTACAAAGAAAACCTTTCAGCTATCCGGGCAGCATTAAAAAAAGGTAAAAACAAAAGCTTCGTAATCAAGGAGCTAGCCAGACTTAATCACCTATTTCAGGAATGTACTACAGGTGCACCATCTGAGTATGCTGTGATTGAGCAGACATTTTCGCCTATAGCGCTAAGAAAAATGTTGCACTGGATGTTGCTTCAAGTAAAGTAAAAGCAAAGGATTTTTACTTTACTTTTGTACGATTAGTATTTCTCTGGAATAAAAATATCAAAATTTTTGAGATAGAATATCATTCTGTTAGATAGCTGTTAAATAATAATTAAATATTTAGTATCATCTTCTTTGCGGAATAAATAGTTTTAGAATATATTTGCATGGTTATTAGTATTATTAAACCAACAAAAATCAAAACAATTTATGTATTTCAAATCTAAACATATTATTTTCCTTTTTACTCTGATTATAGTAGGTAGCTGCGCTAAAGAAAATGAACAACAATCTACATCAAAAACACTGTCAAAAAGCGAAGTGTACAACTTCATCTCCGGGGAACTGACCCGTACCAACAAAGCCTTTGACTGGAATACCGCTTCAGATGATCTCATATTTGCAGCAGGTCAGCATTCGGATGCCATTTTTTCCATAGGATACCAACCTAGTGGATTTATTGGTATCAAAGATAAAATCCATCTAATTGACTTGAATGACGATACTTGGGTAAACACCAGGGAGATGATTGAAAAAATGATTCTGAAATACGAAAAAACAGATAAAACACCTGAAGGATTTTCTGTTTTGGCACCTACGGACAATAAGTTTCCACATATATATGCGATCATAAAAAATAAAGAGTTGATCACAAAACTCAGATCTATGCCAGAAGTGAGATTTGTTGAACCATTGGGTTATAATCTAGAACCTGAAGTAATTTCCAGGTCGTCGTCAGGTTGTAGTGGCACACCCAATCCAAATATAAATGCTGCAGACTACACCGTATTGAGTCCATTATCAAAAAGGCCTTGGAACTTTGCCACACACAATATACCCACAGCATGGAACACCGCAAAAGGCCAAGGTATCACGATCTGTATCATAGATACCGGAGCAGGAAATAGCCAAGACAACCTGGGATCTCAGTTTGCTTCAGGCAATAGTACAGGCCGCACCATCACCAAGATGAGTACGCTGTATTCGGGTTCACTTTGGTGGCAGACATTAGACTCTCCACATGATCAATGCGGACATGGTACATCTATGGCTGGACTTGCCGCTGCACCATGGAGCAATGATGGCAATGCTGTAGGTGCTGCTTATAAAGCAAATTTATTGACCATTCGTGCAGTTGAAGATGTTTTAATCAGTACATCCAATGAGCGCAATGGTGTAAGAGACGCGCTTTATGTTGCAGGTAATAATAGTAATGTCAAAATCATCAGTATGTCTATTGGTTCGCCTACATCCAGCAGTACAGTAAGTGATGGTATCTATTATGCTTACAATAAAGGTAAAATGATATTTGCAGCTGCAGGGACCTCATTTTCATGGACTACCTGGTACGGTGTGATTTTCCCTGCCTGGATGCCGGAATGTATTGCTGTGACAGGAGTTAAAGAAGGTACTGTCAATACTAAATGCTCCGTATGCCACGAAGGATCAGAAGTAGATTTTACCGTTGTGATGGAGCGCATAGCCGATGCAGACAGAAACTCTATCGGCTTGGCACTCTCAGGCAATGATCCAAAATATATAGGTGGTTCATCGTGTGCTACGGCGACGACAGCTGGTGTAGCAGCCATGTTATGGTCCAAGACACCATCAGCCACACGTACACAGGTATTCAACGCCTTGCGCAATACTGCACAATTCTACCCAAATCCCAATAGCAATCTAGGTTGGGGCAGAATCAATGCATCGGCAGCCATGAGCAATATGTAAATTGGTAGAAAAACCCGGTTTAGAAAACAAAGCTAATCAGAGAAATTTTTGATTGGCTTTGTTTTTTTGCACATGTGCACATTAGTTGGTTCTTAGAGCAGTTTAACCTACATAGTACCCACTTTCAAAAAACTTCATTATACTTTTCAAAATGCCTGATCAATGCTTTAAATAGGTCAAGTCTTTATTGCCATATTAATTTTGATATTTTTAGAGATAGAAGCATTTTATATCAAACTTTATAAAAATTATTAAATAAGTCGTATATTGCGTCATTTATTTGTCGTAATATACGGCATTTATGTTTTAAAATGCACAATTTTGCAAATCATCGAATCAGCAAAACAGACATACCATGTACGATCGCGCCATCCTCCACCTGGATCTCGACTCCTTCTTCGTCTCTGTAGAGTGCCTGAAGAACAGTAGCCTCCTGGGCAAGCCGCTACTCATCGGTGGTGCGTCCAATCGCGGTGTCGTCGCATCCTGCAGCTACGAAGCGCGCCGCTTCGGTGTACACTCTGCCATGCCCATGAAGATGGCACTCCGGATCTGTCCGCAAGCCATCATCCTGCGTGGAGATATGGATAGTTACTCCAAATACAGCGGTATCGTCACCGACATCATCGCGGAGGATGCCCCTGTGTATGAAAAGGCATCTATCGACGAGTTTTACCTCGATCTCACGGGTATGGATCGGCATTTCGGATGTTTCAAGTGGTCATCAGAGTTGCGTCAGAAAGTGATCAGGGAATCAGGGCTGCCCATCTCTTTCGGTCTCTCCATCAATAAAACCGTCTCCAAAGTAGGCACCGGCGAGGCCAAACCCAATGGCACCAAATACGTACCCAATGGCGAGGAAAAAGGATTTCTCGCGCCGCTGCCCGTAGGTAAGATACCCGGTGTAGGCGATCAGACGCACAAAAAACTTAACTTTATGGGTGTACGTACCATAGACACACTCAGCCAGATACCCATCCGTCTGCTGGAGCGAGAGTTCGGTAAACCAGGACGTACCTTATGGGAAAAAGCCAATGCCATCGACCCTACACCCATCGTACCCTATCACGAACAAAAGTCAATGTCCAAAGAGCGAACCTTTGTAGAAGATACCCTCGATGTCATGATGATGAAACATCTGCTACTCGACATGGCTGACAAGCTATCCTTTGAACTCCGTGCATCCGGTAAACTCGCATCTACGATCACCGTCAAGATCCGGTACGCTGACTTCAATACCTATACCAAACAAAAAAACATCGCCTACACAGCCAATGATCGGCTCCTCGGACAGCACGTACTCGATCTCTTCGACAAGGTATATGAGCGACGCCAACTCATCCGTCTCATCGGCGTCAAGTACAGCGGACTCGTACAAGGCAACTACCAGATCAATCTATTTGACGATACGATGGAGCATATCCAGCTCATGCAGCAGATGGATAGGATCAGGAGGCGCTTCGGAGCTGACTCCATCATGCGGGCGAGCGGACTTGTGAAGGCTAAGGTGCTATATCAGCCGCATTTGCCGCCTGATGGTGGGTAGTTATTTTATGAAATGAAACTGATTTTTATAAAGATTAAATCATACACTTTTAATACAGTTCATTAAATTTGTAATAATTTTTACAAAACCACAATTTTGGAATGAAAATTAAATACTTATTCTTGATAGCTTTAGGCACTTGTCTGAATGCAGAAATAATGGGGCAAAATGAAAAAATAAGACCAATACAAGCATCTAATAATTTATGGGGTTATAAGGATTTAGAGAATAATATAGTTGTAAATCCTATCTTTGATAATATAACTCCTTTGATAAGCAATTTCCATGAAGTTGAACCCAAACTTTTGGATGTAAAAACCTTACTACTCTACAACGATGAGAGAACTTTTTTTAAAAATCCTATAGGGATCGTAGTTTTTGGAGATTCGATAGGAATAGTTGATCACCAAGGAAGGTTTTTGCTCAATCCTATGAAATGTCAATTGAAAACTGTATATCAAGAAAGTGAAATGAAGGTGGTTGAGAATCTGGAAGAAGGATCGGATGATTATGGGAAAATAGCTCTGATCGCTCAATCGGGATTATTTATTTCATCTTTTATGAAATGTCAATTAGAAGATTATGAAGGAGGCAATCTTGACCCACATCAATATTATTATCGTGATCAAGCGGTAGAAAATCTTTTATTACAAGATTGTCAAGAGTTTTACAATACTTTTATTAATCAGACAGATGGATTTATCAAATTCATTCCTGATTCTATTTACATTATCCTAGCAACAGATGGGTTTTATTTTGCAGGAAATAGTCAAAAACAAAAAATAGATCTTTTTCATAATGACACTTATATTAAGTCTATTGTGATCCCTGAAAACTTCGATAGATTAACTTACTATACCAACGGAATATTTTCTGTTACTAATGGTCAAAACACTATCTTGATGGACACTTCAGGAAAGATTTACTATACTATTGAAAATGGAACTTTAGAAGGAGTGAATGATCATGGCCATGCCAAAATTTTCCAAAACCAAAGATTTCTATATATTGATAGCAAAGGAAATCAGATTTTGGAAACATCGATAAATGAGTATTTTTATTCTAATAAAGATGGATATCATTATTATAAAGGTGATAGTATTGTGCATTTTGATAAAAGTTTTAAAAAGATTACGACAGTAATTTCAGACAAGGCACTGCAAGATTCTAAAGGAGAAACTTTATTCAATAGCGATATATTTATAAGGTTGTGTCAGGACTCATTTTATTATCTCGAACAGATAAATAAAAATTTATCTAATTTGAGATTTATAAAATTGCACGAGATTGACCATGGGAAATACAATATTATTGAATTTGAGCTTGAAAATGGACATTATTTTTATTCAAAGTGTGGGAAAGAGCCGTTTTTTCCGTTTGAGAATGTTTATGATTTTAAATATATTGGGAATGATATTTTCTTCATTTACGTCGGAGGTGATGTTATAAAGTATCATTACCTAAAAGGTGAATTGAGTAAGTTTAATAATGATCAATTAAATCAATTTACTTTTCAAGGTAAGGTGTATTATTACACTTATGATTCTCAAACTGATCATACAGACATCTATGACAAATCACTTAAAAAACTTAATAGAAGTTACAAAAACTTTAATAAATCATATGAGGGTATTGAATGTGAAATATCCCCTTTCATTGAAAACGGTAAGTTTTTATTTGAAATCTTTGGACATAAGGGAGTAATAAATCTCGAAAAATTAGACCCACAATTTGGGCTTGCAAATATAAAGTTTTGGCATCACAGAAATATGGCCGATTCATATTCTATTTTTATGGGAATCAGAAATAATCTTTCATTTCATATTTTGGAGCTTAATTTTTCTAACATTATCGAAAATCCTCAAGACTATAAAGTCTTTCAATATTTATTAGATTATGATCCATTACTTTATTTAAAAACAAATGACAATTTCTTCGATTCACCAATGAACCCTAAAGTCAACGTTATTGATTCACTGATTTGTGTGATGTTGACTGATAATGTGTCAACTTGTTTAAATATGAATAAAAGAACAATCATTAAGATTGGTAATGATGTATTATCCCCAGAGTACTATTCATTTTATCATAACCGTCAATCTAAAATTGATTGTTATGAAGTTGGCTACGTAGACAAACAAGGCCGACAAATTATTCCACCAATATATTATGCTGGTTATAGTACAAGCTTTAAGCATGGAGTTGCAATAGTCTTGAAGTTTAAAAACCAAGTGAGTTATGAAAAAGAGTATGGTCTAATTGACACAATGGGAAGCTTTCTAATACCTTTATCTGATTGTGAACTTAAATTTGATAATTTAGGAAAGGCTATTATTAAAGAGTGTCGTAATGAAGATGGAAACAGAAAATTTTCATTTTATGATCTAAATGGAAAGTTTTTAGATGATTTTGAATATTTTGTTAATGAGAAAGATTTTCTTTATGCATCGTTGCCTTCAGGAGGTTATAGAGTATTTACAGATGATATCAATCATTATATTGATGTTGAAAAAGCTGTTATAAAGAATGATCAGTTATGGGTTAAAAAGGAAGGTATTGAATACACTTTAACTGGAAATAAACTTATTATTACGAACCAATCTTCAATAATTTCTAACCAAGGTAGATATTTTATATTAAATGGAGAAACAAGCATTCAAGTTGATGACGCATTGTTAGTCTTTGTTCAAAATAGTAAACAGCCAATAGCAGTCATTGAGGGGCATGTGAATAATATTGATTACAAAAATGAACTGGTATACATTAAAGATAAATATGATGATGTCTTAGTTTATAGTTTTAAAGGGGAAATATTATTGGAAGCAAATCATTCTTATATAGAGTATTATCCAAAATATAAACTGTTCATAAAAAGTAATTATAATAATACCGACCAACGTACTTTTTATCAATATCATTATATTGATTAAATTGGATACATTTCCCTTTCAATGTCATCAAGCGAGCTAGTAGACAGGTGAAGACAAAAGTGCTGCGGTACCAGTCGTCAGTAGATGGAAGCTTCTGCTTTATAGAGGATTCCAAATCATATGATCTGACAAAAGCAATCTTTTCCCTATCTTCGCACTGAATTTATCATCATACTACCATTGGCCAATAAAAATATTCCTGCATCGCTGGCATCACTCAATAAGCAGCAAAAAGCCGCCGTCACTGCCGAGGATAAACGTGTACTCGTCATAGCAGGTGCAGGATCGGGCAAAACGCAAACATTGCTCCAGAAAATCCTCTATCTCATCAATGAAAAAGGCGCCAAACCATCTGAAATTCTCGCTATCACTTTCACCAAAAATGCTGCCAATGAGATGATTGATCGACTGATATTGTCGGTTGATTTTGATGGCGAGTATAAGGATGTCCTTCAAAGCAAAACACTCTCCGAAGCGACCAAAAAAGCACGTCGCCGTCATCAACTACAGCAAACGAGCTGGATACGCAACCTTACGATACGCACTTTTCATGGCCTTTGCTACAGCATCCTAAAAACGTATGGTGTCAGCGAATTTGACAATAAATTTAAGATCATCACCGATACGGGTTTTGTAGATGAGGAGATGGCAGCCATCACAGCATCTGAGACGACATATACGGCATTGCATAAGGTATTGATAGATTGCTGTAGCGACAAAGAGTATCTCATTGATTTCAAACGATATGTGCTCGACTATCTGGTGGATAAACTTCACTTGCCACAGCGCTCTGCGTTGGCATTGAGTAGTGACAATAAGATATATACATCTCTCAATGGCACACGTGTCAGATCCAAGTCTGAGCAGTATATAGCCGACTGGCTGTACAGACACAATATCAAATTTGTCTATGAACCAAAGGTTTCTTTTCAGGAGCATGAGTTTTATCCTGATTTCTTTATACCTGATGCGAATCTTTATATCGAGCATATCAGCAATCTCAGCAAAGGATCAGAATTCAAAGAGCGGCAATTTAACATTTGATCGGTCATATCTTGACTTTAATGATCTCAATATCAAAGCGATAAGTTTACTCAAAAAGAGCGATGAGATAAGACAGAAATTTTTTCAGCAGTATAAGTATGTGCTAGTGGATGAGTTTCAAGATGTCAATAAGATCCAGGTCAATTTTATCAAAACACTCATGAATCCCGATGCACAACTTTTCTGTGTCGGCGATGATTGGCAAAGCATCTATGGATTCAGGGGTTCAGATGTGCAATACATTGTAGAGTTTGAACGTTTTTTTAAGGATGCCAGAACTATCAGCCTGGCTACAAACTACCGTAGTGCACCCAATATTGTAGATGCAAGTTCCGAAGTAATTCGCAACAATCGCTTCATGGTGGACAAAGTCGTCAAAGCACAGAAAAAGTCCAGAAAAAAGATCGAAGTATATTCTGCCATTGATTTTGAAGATGGTGTATCGTTTGCAGTGCAGGAAGTAAAAGAATTGTTGGCGCAAGGCATACCCAATGATCAGATCCTGTTTTTGTACCGTCGCAGCAAGATGTTTGAACCATATCGGGAGCGATTCAAAAAAGAGAAAATCTATGTCAATGCTAAGACCATCCATGCAGCCAAAGGTCTTGAAAGCAAAGCAGTTTTTATCATAGGGCTTACCCAGGGTAGCGGTGGATTTCCTGATGTATGGCTCGACGACCGCATCTATCAGATCATCAGACCCGTAAAATATGACATATTGCTGGAAGAAGAAAGGAGGCTTTTTTATGTAGCACTCACACGAGCAGCAGATGCACTTTACCTCATTACTGAAAAGGGCAACGAAAGTATGTTCATCGATGAAATACCACCATTGTACAAAGTACTTTATTCGAAATCTGTACTTTCTGTTTTGCCAGAAAGGATTCTTTGCCCTACTTGTCATAGAGTCGTAGAGTCACACTTTAAGTTTTGCCCGGGATGTGGTGGAAAGGTATGATTTTCTTAGGTTAAGAAAGAGATGACGTCCTGCTAAAATGTACAATAAATTTGACTACTTGAAGTATAATAGGTGGCGGAATGTGTGTTAAAAAATTAGATTCCGCCAATAATAAGTTTATTATAATTGGCGAAATGTGTGTTAAAATTTAAGATTCCGCCAACAATAAATTGATTATAATTGGCGAAATGTGCCATATAAATTAAGATTCCGCCAAATATATTTGGTTGAAGTAGATATGAAATGTTTATTTGGACAAGAGAGATTATGATTCCGTACGTTTTTTGTTCAGCATTTTTATTATTTAAGCAATTTTTCTGACCTTTGCCGTAACCAAAATTTTTACATTGGACACCAATACAATCACAGCCATCTCCACCGCTCTGCAAGCTTACAAATCCAATAAGGAACTTTACGAAACCGCATTAAAAATATATCAGGATGGTAATATTACCTGTGTCTGGCACGGCGTACATGAAGACGGGTTTCATATAGATAGGCCAGAAGATGAGGATTTAGAAGTGACCATGCATTTTCCGGAAGGACAGTTAAATATGCCAGACGATGTAGATCCTGTCTTCGTAGCTATACTTATGTGGTATTACAATGAGCATAAGATATCTCCATTACCCGAGATGCAGGGCAAGATATACACACGTGAAGGTATGATGTCGAGAGTCATTGCGGAGCGCAAAGAAAAAAGTGACAAATCCACTTACAGAATAGTCCCGGGAAAGTGCTATTATGGCGAACATATACTCTACAATGAAAGAAACGAAAAATTCTCTATAACACTTTGGAATCCAACGAAGTATCAGGGATACATTGACAATATAGACTGGAAAACCAACAAATTGGCTACGACCAAACATATCATCCATCTTTGTGATTACATGCGTAATCATCCGGAAAAATTCAATAATTTGCCTAAGGTTTCTCCGTACCTTGAGCTTACTTTGGATCCATTGCATGACTATGAATTTACATGGAAGTATACAGGTCAAATCAGTGCAAATCAGAGCGAAGTACTTCAAGAGTTTTTTGGTGAAAATGAGACACATCTGTCGATAGAAAAATTAGCAACTAAAGTGGTCAAACTTCGGGCGTTGGAAGGTACGGAAGGCATCATTATAAGGTCGGAAGTGTATCATAGGTTATCAGAGTACTTTGATCAATTGCTGATTTCCAAGATGGAAAATGACACGGATGAGCTTGATTTTTCAGATATAAAAGTGGATTTATTTCCCTATCAGAAAGAAGGTGTTCGATTTTGTTTGTTTAAAAAAGCTGCGATTATTGCTGACGAAATGGGACTTGGTAAGACTTTACAGGCTATTTCGGTAGCAATGATGAAGCGCAAATATTTTGGATTTACCAAGACGCTGATCATCTGCCCATCATCTGTAAAGTATCAATGGAAAGCTGAAATACTCAAATTTACCGGTGAGGAAGCATTGGTGGTAGAAGGATTTCCCGGAGACAGAGCTGTTTTGTATAAAAGTGAAGATCATTTCTTTTTCATAGCCAATTATGAGACGGTGATGAGGGATAAGACCATTATAGATGATGCAGGATTTAGTTTTATCATACTCGATGAAGCTCAAAAAATCAAAAACTACGAAACCAAGATATCGTCGGCTATCACAACACTCAAAAAAGAGCATGGTTTGGTACTCACAGGTACGCCTATAGAAAATAAACTGATCGATCTGTATGGAGTCATCCTCTTTCTGGATAAATATAAGGTCACACCACTTTGGGAGTTTTCATTTCAGCACTGTATTTTTGACAAGCTAAGTAAGAACAAAATCAATGGATACTACAATCTTCTGAATCTGAGACAAAAGATCGGCGATATGGTCATCCGAAGACAAAAGAAAGATGTCCTCAGTCAGTTGCCTTCTGTCATTCAGAAAGATGTGTTCATCCTACTTTCCAAACCACAAGGAGAGATCCATGCACGTATGGGTCAGCGACTTTCATTTTTACTGGGCAAAAAGTTCAAAACACCATTTGACTGGGATGAAATCATGATGATCCTCACCAATATGCGCAGAGTGAGTAATTCTACATATCTTATCGATAAACAGTCCAATCATTCGAGTAAACTGGTAGAACTGGAAGTGATATTGCGTGACAGGCTCAATATCGGGGAAGGGAATAAAAAAGTGATCATTTTTTCAGAATGGTTAGATAGCTTATTCCTGATCGAACAATTGCTAAAATCGCTCAAGGTAGGATACGTAAAGTTGACGGGTAGTGTCGCTGCCAAAAAGCGTGGTGAACTGATCAAAGCATTTCAGACCAAAGATGATGTTCAGGTATTCTTATCTACCGAAGCTGGTGGTTCCGGTCTCAATTTACAGTTTGCAGACACACTGATCAATTTTGAAATCCCCTGGAATCCAGCAAAAAAGAACCAAAGAATAGGTCGTATTGACCGGATCGGGCAGGAAAGTAAAAAGCTTCATGTATTTAATCTCATCTGCAGGGATTCTATCGAGATCAAGATCGCATCAGGACTCATATTAAAGCAAAACCTATTTGACAGTGTCCTCAACCATGATAATAATAAAGACATGGTGGACTTCTCCAATGAGGGCCGTGCGCAATTCATCAAGATGCTGGAAGAGATGTTTGATCTTGATGAAAATGGCATGTTTAAAGGCATGGATCATAGTATAGATGACTCAGATGCTTCAGGTGACGACATCCAAGACATTGATATAATCACAGAGGAAACACCCGAGTCTCAAAAATCAACAGATCAGAAATCCGCTCCCGAATTTGAAAAAATGGAAGAAGTGCTCACCAAGGGTATGGAGTTTCTTTCAGGGCTGTTTGAGATGAGTACAGGTCAAAAACTGGGCGGCACTGATGGACATACCATCAAAGTAGATAAAGAGACGGGTGAAGTGACGCTGAAGTTTAAAATGAAATTTTGACATTTTTTTTAGTCCACATATGTGGCGGAAAGTGTCATAAAATTTAAAATTCCACCGATCCTACATTCATTCGGAGGGATGTATGTTATAAATTTAGATTTCGTCAATGATAGATTGTTATTACTCTGATATTCTTATCAGCAATCTTGCCTATACTCTTAGATCATGTTGAAAACTTCACTAATTGCTTCAACATAAGGTTTAATACATTCTCAGAGTTTAATTTGAAACTCCTGACATATCATATAAATATTTCTTTTTCCTCCCTTTTCTTTGATGTAAGCGCACCATACAGCTTTCTATCATGTTTTATACTATTTGTTTTGTCGATAAATAACAGCACAATACATATTAAGAAATAAAATTATAAAAAAAACTTTATAAATTAGTATATTACATATTATAAAATATTTACATTTGTGTTGTAATTAGTAAAAGAGCCCATTTATCATTGGTTTTTCTACTAGTTATTATTTTCCCTACAGTAATGATTTTCCCTTAAATCCGGGAGATTTTGATGAATCTATTTATATGATAAGTCATCTCTAATACAAGGCTAATTTTTTATAAACAAATATTCATACACCAGGAATTCTCCGGGTGTATGTTCTGTAAACATTTATTTAATTTTTTTTTAAACTCAAAATGGATCTCATGATGAAAACAAAATTTACGAAAAGTATTCAAGCTTTCAGGTGGCTTATGCTGATGGTATTGACTTTTAGTGCTATTAATGATTCCTTTTCGCAAACTATTGCAGATTGCAAATGCGGAAGTCCTATTCATATTAGCCTTAACAGCCAAGGGTGGGCAAAGGTAACACCACTTGAAGTACTTGCATCTCCCAATTCTTGTAGCGACGCAGCTGCAGGTACGGTTGTGATTATGACAAGCGCCACAGGCGGTATTATTTCAAGAAGGGACACGGTAGATTGTAGTCATATCGGTAAAACTCTTTATGCCAAGTATACTAATGCCGCGGGAACTAATTCTTGTTGGACGCTCATAGCAGAAGTGAAAGACGCTCTGGCTCCAACTATTATGTGCCCTTCAGATATGACTATAAGTTGTGCTGCAATGCCAACCTGGTCACCTACAGTAAGTGACAACTGTGCAGGGGCCAAAGCTGTACAGGTAGGAGCTGATATTATTAATGCGCCGTGTACCCCTACATCAGATACATTAAGAACAATCACTCGCACATATATCGCTGAAGATGCTGCAGGCAATCGTTCTGCTCCATGTACCATAAGGTTTCATGTAAAAACTATTGCAAATCTTGTGACAGGTATATCAATGCCGGCAAATTACTTAAAAACCCCTACTGTAGGTGTTGATTCTTCTGCTCTCCAGTGTGATGGTGATTATCCCAAACTTGCCAATGGCAATCCGAATCCTGTAGGAACTACAGCAAATCCTGGAACTGGTGTGCCTAGGCTTGGATCTTTGGATCTACTCAACAACACTAATGCCATTTGTGGTCTTATGGTATCGTATTCTGACTCACCACCTATTAGAATAGGATGTGTTACAAAAATAATGCGTACATGGAAAGTGATAGAATGGTCCTGCCAGAACAGAACAAGACCTGATCATGTACAATTGATTGAAATCACTGACAATAAGGCTCCCGTAGTTACTCCAGCACCGGATGTCAATATTTCTACATCAAATCACAATTGCAGCGCAGAGTATACTTTCGCACAAGCTACCGCTACAGACAACTGCTCTACAAGGACAGTATCCACTGTAACTGTTTATGGAAATAGTGATTATGGCAATCCTGTAGCTTTCGTAGATACATCAGGTTCAAGACGAGTTACACTCCCAGTGGGTATTCATAAGGCCATATATATAGTATATGACAGATGTGGTAATAATGCAAAAGATACATTGGATATCATAGTTGAAGACAACACTGCACCTGTAGCCATTTGCGATGATATACCTACTATAGGTTTAAACTCAAATGGAGAAGCATGGGTGCCGGCATCCGTAGTAGATGATGGTAGTTATGACGAATGCCAACTCAAGACATTGGTAGTAAGGCGTATGACCAACACAGCATGTACGACCCCTTGTCCAACTCCTGAATTCCCTGGTTTTGCATACTTAGGTAAAAGAGGTGCAGGTGCATCTCAAAGTTGGTACTATCTGGCACAGCATGCAGCCACACCAAAGATAGCCGCAAAAATGGCTACTGCATTAGGAGGGTCTTTGGTAAATTATAATGCAACAAAAGAAAGGGACACAGTAAGAAGTTTTGTACAAACTTTGGCACCTAATATAAAATATTTTATTAATGGTGTCCAAAAAGACTCCTCAATAGGCACATATACTTTAGTAAATGCTCTGCCTACTGATACACTCAGATATGTGGTTGAAATCCAAAACCCTTGTAACGCTTTCAGTTCACATGTTAAGTTTTGCTGTACTGATGTGAATTCAACTCCAAAGCAGATGGTCATCCTCCGTGCTATAGATGCATCAGGAAACTTTAATGACTGTATGGTTGGTGTAGAAGTTCAGGATAAAATAGGTCCTTCCATCACTTGTCCTGGTGACAGAACGGTATTTTGTGATTTTGCTTATGATATCAATAATCTTTCCAAAGACTTTGGAAGTCCTGTTGTCAAAGACAATTGCACGCCGCTTGCAGAACCAATTGAAACCGCAACTCCTATTCTGACTGGTTGCAGAATAGGCACTATAACGCGTAAGTTTGTTATAACTGATTTAGGGTTAAGAAAAGATTCTTGCACTCAAACTATCACCTTCCTTCCAGATGCAACTAAAATTTATACTGGACCAACCTTAAGTGACTGGCCACGTGATACTATGATTCAGAGTTGTGGCAATCTCTCAGTTGGTGGTGTTGTATCACCAGAGTTCTTACCTGCAAATTTAGGATCTCCCAAACTCAATGATGGAGTATGTTCATTAGTTGGGGCTGATTATAAAGATGAAGAGTATGCTTTCAACAATAGTACAGGTCAGGCGTGTCTTAAGATACTCAGAACGTGGTCAGTCATAGACTGGTGCAAATTTGCTCCTAACAGAAGACCTGATGGGGATTTGTACCCAGCGTCAAAAGTACTTAATACAAATTACTGGACTTATACCCAGGAAATCAAGGTGATAGATAGAAATGCTCCGGTGATAGCTGCAATTCCTGCATCCCGTATATTCGATACATTTGATGGACAGTGTGCATCAGGACAAGTCACGCTTACTGCAAAAGCCAAAGATGTATGTACAAGGACACTTAGAACATTCATCCAGATTGACTCACTGGCAGATGGCAGCATCAACAGGACTATCAATCTCAACCCTGTAGTGGGAGTAAACGATACCAATACTATCAGTACTACATTCTCATATCCGGTAGGTCGACACAAAGTTATTTTCACATTTGAAGACAAATGCGGAAACCTAACTGCAAGAGAACAAATTTTCGAGATTATCAATAGAAAAACACCTTCTGCTATAGTACTTAAAGGCCTGGCTGCAACACTTATGAATTTAGGTAATGGGCAGGGTATGGTAGAAATTTGGGCAAAAGACTTTGACCCTGATGGAAAGTCAACTCATCCATGTCCGGGATATAAAATCTATTATTCTTTTGCACCGGTAACACAACTTATGCCTAACGGAGAGCCTGTCCTTGATATGAACGAAACATTTACATGTGCTAATCGTGGCGAAAACAAAATTAATGTGTATGTGGCGGCGGTTTCACCATCTGGACAGATAGTACAAACTGTTGTTGAAACATTTGTCGACATTCAGGATAATGGAACACCAAAAAATTTGCTCTCAGTCACCGACCAGAGTTGATGTAAGTGGAACTTTGGCAAATGAATTCGATCAAAAGGTTCAGGATGTCAGAATAGACCTTGTCGGTTCAGAGCTTCATAAAAATACCGGAGTGGATGGTAAGTTCAGTTTCAGCAATATGCCGACAGGTGGAAAATACCTGATTTCTCCGGAAAAGAATGATGACCCGATGAATGGCATTTCAACTTTGGACCTTGTTTTGATTCAAAGACATATACTTGGCTTGGAAAAACTTAATTCTCCTTACAAGCTTATTGCATCTGACATCAATAAAGATGGAAAGATAACAGCTGCTGACTTGACGGAATTAAGAAAATTGATCCTTGGTACCACAAATTCATTTGTAAATAACAAATCCTGGAGATTTGTCGATAAGGCCCACCGATTTGCCGATCCGACATCTGCGCAAGGAGAGGCCTTCCCTGAAATCTATTCTATCAACAACCTTAATTCCAACATGATTACAGACTTTGTAGCTGTCAAAACCGGTGACGTAAACGGAAACGCGAAAACCAGTAATTTGGATAACAATGTTGAAACGAGAACTTCAAAAACGCTTGCATTACATACAGATGACCAAAAAATTGAATCAGGAAAAGAAGTAACAGTACCTGTTATAGTCACTAAAGCTGAAGCAATATCAGGAATGCAATTTACTTTATCATTTGATGCAGATGTATTGGCAGTCTCATCTATAGATCCGGCAGGTATCAATATCAATGATAGCCATATAGGATTTTCAAAAACTGCAGACGGTATTCTTACCATAAGTTGGAACGACACTAAGATGACAAATCTTAAAGAAAACCAAACTTTGTTTAATATTACCTTCATAGCAAGAAATGATGGGAAATTGGCTGACGTTTTGAAAGTAAATTCAGAAGTTACTATGGCAGAAGCGTATAATGTTGAAAACAAAGTGATGAATCTAACATTTAGCGTTGACTCTCGTGGTAAATCCGTCAGTGGTTATGATTTGAAGCAAAATACACCTAATCCATTCAAAGAAGCAACAATCATAGGATTTGATCTTCCGAGAGAAATGCCTGCTACAATGACAGTTTATGATGTCTCCGGAAAAGTAATTAAATCTGTACAAATACAGGGAGCAAAAGGTTACAATTCCTTTGAAATCAATAAATCTGAGTTACATACCGGTATATTGTATTACACACTAAAAGCCGGAGAGTTTAATGCTACTAAAAAAATGGTAGTTCTGGAATAAATGAGTTTTTTGAAATAAGTTTTACTGTTTTTGGGATGGGACCCCTCTTCAGAGCAATCTGAAGGGGGTCTTTTTTTTTACACCCACATCAATATTCTGAAAATGCTGACAAAAACTATGTTCTTTTTTATACCTTTGCCGTTACAATGGCGCGAATAGTATGTCTGGATTATGGGCTCAAAAGATGTGGATTGGCTACAACCGATCCTTTGCAGATCATAATCACAGGACTTGATACTGTAGAGACAAAAGATATTTATTTTTTTTTTGAAAAATATTTGAAATCTGAAATTGTCGAAAAACTAGTGATAGGTCTTCCTGTACATCGAGATGGCAACTTTACCTATTTAAAAGTTGATATTGACAAATTTGTCGTAGAGTTTTCACAAAAATGGCCTAACATTAAGATTGATTTTGCAGATGAGCAGTTTTCTTCAGTCCATGCGAAGCAAATAATTCTGGACAGCGGTGCCAACAAAAAAAAGAGACAGGATAAAGCATTGGTAGATAAGATCAGTGCGGTAATCATCCTTCAAAGATATTTAAAACACATATAACGATTTATGATTTTACCTGTTTTTGCATTTGGCCAGCCGGTCTTAAAGAAAAAAGCAATTGACATCAATAGTGATTTTGATGAGCTAAAACAGCTGATAGACAATATGTGGGAAACCATGTACACTGCTCATGGAGTGGGTATTGCTGCTCCTCAGGTAGGAGTATCTATCAGACTTTTTGTCATTGACACTATTCAGATCATGGAAGAAGAAAAAATAGCTGAAGGCATAAAAAAAGTATTTATCAATGCAAAGATCATAGAAGAAACCGGCGAAATGTGGGCATATGAAGAAGGTTGCCTTAGTATTCCTAATATACGTGGTGATGTAGAAAGACAACAAAAAGTCAGGATACAATATCTGGATGAAAACTTTGAAAAACATGACGAAATATATGAGGGCATCAATGCACGTGTTATTCAGCATGAATATGATCATATCGAAGGCATCCTCTTTGTCGAAAAGTTAAAACCTCTGAAAAAAAAATTAATCCAGCGCAAACTGAATGATATCAAAGCAGGAAAAGCAACGGCAGATTATAAGATCAAATTTGTCAGAATGTAATTTTTCACTTCCGCCCAAAATCAGCGGGTATCTCTCCCCATGATACTGTATCCCACTTGATGATCGGATTTGAATACGTATTCTCTTTTAGCCAATTTTCTGCCCTTTCGATGAGTTCAAATAATATTTTATTGTCATCTGTTACTTCAAGTTTTGTTTTTGCTTTTTTAATTTTGACCCATTTTATGGCAATAAGGGAGTCTGAATAAATGGTAGTATGATCGTTCTTAAGTTTTTTCAGCATGGCCAGTCCATGGACCAGCCCCAAAAACTCACCTATATTATTTGTACCATTTTTGAATGGTCCCTGATGGAAAAGCTGCTTTCCTGATTGTGTTTCTACACCTCTGTACTCCATCAAGCCCGGATTGCCACTACAAGCTGCGTCCACAGAAATACTATCGGCGATGATAGCAGACCTGCTTTGTTTCATTCCGGACTCCTTTTTTGGTAAGGCTGCTTTATTGACAAACTCAAAATAATTTCTCTTTTGTGCAAATTCAGCCTCTGCCCTATTCTCAAATGCTTTATATTTAGCTGATGGATGTCCTGTGATCTGAGTCTTGCATTCATCCCATGTCATATAAATACCGGGAGTAAATCCTTCCCAAACCACATAATATTTTTGTTTCTTTGCCATAATTTTCTAAACAACTGAAACCACAAAAGTAATGTTTATAGATACTCATGCTCATATTTATTTAAAAGAATTTGAAAAAGACCTGGACACAATCTTGGTAAATGCACAATCAAATGGAGTATCACACATTTTAATGCCCAACATTGATGAAGCATCTATGCCTCTGATGATCGATGTGGCTAAAAGTCATTCTTTTTGCCATTCAATGCTTGGGTTGCATCCGTGCCATGTCTATGATGATTATAAAAAGGTAATTGAAAATCTTTGGAAACAATATGGTCAGCATACATTTTATGCTGTTGGCGAAATAGGCATTGACCTCTACTGGGACAAAACATTTCACCTAGAACAGGTGGATGCATTCAAAAGGCAAATTGCATTGGCAAAAGAAGTCAATCTTCCTTTTGTAATACATTCCAGAGATGCACTTGATATCACCATTTCAATTGTACAAGAAATGCAAGATGGTTCTCTTCGTGGTATATTCCATTGTTTCAATGGTGATGAAATGCAAGCACATAAAATTATAGATGCAGGATTTTTATTGGGTATAGGAGGTGTGGTGACTTATAAAAATGCAGGTTTGGACAAAGTAATGGCACACATGCCCTTGTCCAGCTTAGTACTCGAAACAGATGCACCTTATCTCAGTCCGATACCTTACAGAGGAAAACGGAATGAACCTGCATATATATTACAGATCGCTACCAAGCTCGCTGAAGTAAAAAACACCACCATAGAAGAAGTCGGATTGATCACGACCCAAAATGCTAAAGAATTATTTTTTTAGTGAAATCAACAAGGTCAAGATATCGTAATTTGAAGATGGTTAGACACTTATTATAGGAGAAAATGAAAATTTAAACCTACTCACATCCAATAAATAATCCTTCACTAAAATAAGGTATATCTGATGATAGGAAATGTAGTTTAAAGACAAATTTCTGAACTTACACATTTAAACTGCAATTCTCCTAAAGGTCCAAAAAATTTTATTTAATAAAAAATGACACCTATTAGATTGATTATCTGCAAATTGTGCATTACGAAAATAAGTATAAAAAAAAACCTTTTGATAAGTTGGGATTTATTACAAAATTTGCGGTGTTGGAGAGTTGTCCGAGTGGTTGAAGGAGCACGCCTGGAAAGTGTGTATACCTCAAAAGGGTATCGAGGGTTCGAAT